>CANRJN010000009.1 GCA_947630945.1 uncultured Bacilli bacterium
TCTGCTCCATTTAATTCAGTTTCTACATATTTTACTTTTGGTTTTTCACCATCAATTAATTCATTTCCATTACAATCTGTTATACTTGTTTTTGCACTTTCTATTTTATATTTACTTCCCAAATCTACCCTATTTATTCCATTTTCTTCTGATACTATTAATTCGTAACTATCATCTCTTACACTTACCTCTATTACTTTTCCCTTATTTGTAAGTTTTATTTTATATATTAAATTATCTCTCCCTGTCATATCTAATTTATTTGTCTTACTATCAAAGCATGTATTATTCCCACTTGATAATGAACTTGTTAAATATTTATTTTCTGCACTTCTTACTAAATTTTGCACTTCATCTACAAATGTATTTTGTTTTGCACTTCTAAATAATTTAAGTACATTTGGTAATGCGATAATTACGAGTATTGCTAAGATTGCAATAACTGCAAGTAATTCTACTAATGTAAATCCTTTTCTATTTTTCATTTATAAGTACCTCTTCTCTATTTTTATTATGTTTATTTTTTACCACCTTATTATATCGTATATATATATATATATCAAGAGGCACCTTACAAATTTTACAAATAAAAATTATATTTTCTTAAAAATAATTTCATACATAAAAAAATTCTACCATTTAGTAGAATCTTCTTTTTTACTTATCATCTTATTTACAATAGTTTTAATATTATCAGCAACAAAAGGTTTGTTTAACATATCAACTATATCATATTTAAATGCTTTTTGAATTGTATCTTTTGTATCATCACCTGATATTATAGATACAGGATATTTTTTAAATAAATCATTATCTTTAAAATAATCAAGTACTACAAATCCATCATAATCAGGCATCTTTAAATCAAGTAATATACCAACAATATCAAATTCACTTTTAGTTATTAAATCTATTGCCTCTTTTCCATTTTCTGCTTTTAATACTTCAAACTCATCTTTTAATGTACTTTCAATAATATTTCTAATTATCATTGAATCATCTGCTACTAATACTGCTTTTTTCATTTTTCCTCCTTTTCTAAATATGATTTAACAATATTTACAACTCTCTTAACTTCTTCCATTAATTTATCATAATTTTCATCTATAAATTTAATATTATTTTCTTTTCCTTTAAGTTCATGTTCTAATGACATTTCTGCAAGTGTTTTAAATCCTAAATATTTACTATCACTCTTCATCGCATGAGCAAGTATTTGATAATTTTCACAATCTTTACTTTCTTTAAATTTTTTCATTTTTGGAATTCTTGTTTTTGTTTCTGTTAAAAAGTCTTTTAATGTTTGATTATATAAATCTACACTTCCAAGTAAACTAAGTCCAGAATCAACATCTATTCCATTTTCTTTTAAATATTCTATTCTATTTTCTTTTTTAAGAGATGTTTTTTCTTTTTTCTCTTCTTTTTCTTCTTGATGCTTTTCAACTTCTTCAACATCTACTTCTTTTACTTTAATTTGTTTTTTATTTTTACCTAAATATTTTGATAAAACTTTATTTAATTCCATATTATCAATTGGTTTAGATAGATATGCATCAAAACCCGCTTCTAAATATTTTTGTGATTTTCCTTGTATTGCATCTGCGGTTAATGCTACAACAGGTGTATTAAAGTTTTCTATATCTTTTAATTTTTTAAGAGTACTAACACCACCCATTTTTGGCATCATTATATCAAGTAATATAATATCATATTGATTTGTTTTTACTTTTTCAATTGCATCATATCCACTCTCAACACATTCAATATTTAATTCATAATTACTAAGAAGTCTTTTACCTACTTTAAGATTTAATTTATTATCATCAACTAATAATACTTTTTGATTTGGGAATTTTAATATTAAATTACTAACAGCTTCTTCTTTTTTATGAGCAGGTTTTCTTATAGTTTGAGTTAAATAAATTGTAAATGTACTACCTTCTCCATATTCACTTTGTACAACTATTTTTCCACCCATCATTTCAACTAATCTTTTAGTTATTGCAAGACCAAGTCCTGTTCCTTCAACAGTTGTATTTTTATCTTCATCAAGTCGTTCAAATTTATTAAATAATTTATCTATTTGATCTTGTTTAATTCCTCTTCCTGTATCACTAATTGATATTACTAATTTACATTTATTATCATTATTAACACAATTTACATTAAAGTTTATTTCACCTTCTTCTGTGTATTTAGCAGCATTTGTTAATATATTTGTAATTATCTGTTTTACTTTACCACTATCTCCATATAGATTTTCTGGTATATCTTCTGCAAATTGAGTTTTAAGTTCAATTTCTTTTTCACCTATTCTTGTCTCTACAAGTTTAACTAAATTATCAAGTATTGCTTTTAAATCATAATCAGTATTTACAATTTCCATTTTATCTGCTTCTATTTTACTTATATCGAGTATTCCATTTACTATTTCAAGTAAGTTTTGTGATGCCATTACTATATCACTAGCATCTTCTTTTGCTTCTTCTAATGTTTCAGCATTTTCAATACATTGACTAAACCCAACTATTGCATTTAATGGAGTTCTAATTTCATGAGACATATTAGATAGAAAATCAGTTTTTGCTCTATTTGCCTTTTCAGCTTCATTCTTAGCAAGTTCTAATTCATTAACCATTTTAGCATCTGGATTTTCTATTGTATGATACATAATATAACATATTAATATTAAAGTTGGATTTATAATATAATTTAATTCAGGTTTTATTGAACATAAAACAAATATTATACTACCTAATATTACTAATAAATATATTGGAATATATTTTTTATTTTTAAAATTATGTCTTACCAAAATACAAATAATTTGTGTAATAAGTCCAACTACATATGCCATATAGGTAAATACTACTGCAAGACCTTGTGCATTTGAACCATTTTCTGTAACTTCAACTGTATGTGGAAGTAATAAAATCATAATTATACTAAAATATTTTATAAATTTAAAGATATATGCCGCTTTATTAATATTTTCTTTATGTTTTAAAGATATATAATATGTATAAAAAGTTAAATAATATACCCATATTGTTGTACTAATTAAATATATTTTATTAACAGTATATATTAGTAATTCATTTGTATTTAATGATGGAATAACTAATATTCCCAATATAAGTCCACTAAAAGATAATATTACACTTGTTACTAAAATTCTAGCATATGTTTCATCTTCTACTTTTTTTAAACGCTTTTTTCTAAAAAATATAATAGCAATTGCTAATATTATTATAAAAGCATATAAATTTAAAAGCATAAAACCTTGTATATTTCCCATACTTCACACCTCAATATTCTTTTTTATTTTTTATTTTAATTTTAATGTATTTTGTTTATTTTTATATATGTTTATATTTCCAACTGTTAATATTGATTCATCTATATCAACATTTATTTCTGTTCCATCAAGTCCTTCTTTCTTTAAAGCATTAAAATCTATTTTACTATTTTTAGTAAATGGCATAGATGCTCTTATTTTAAATTTAGTTGGTATATGTCTTGATGACATATTTGGATTATTTACAATATAATTATTTACAATATCTTCTACTAATTTTATATAATCTTCTTCATTATCATATTTTTTATTCAAAAGTAAATGACATATTGGCATATAACCTTTGTATTTATCATCGTAGTATTCTACTACTCTGGCATATTCAATATCAGGATGTTTTTCTAATATTGGTTCTATTTCATGTGGTTTATATTTAAATCCATCAAAACGAGTAAATGAACGATCTTTTCTTTCCATATGATAGAAAAGTCCATCTCTATCCATTTGTGCTATATCTCTTGTTCTAATATAAGATTTTCCATCTAATTCATAGTGTGGCACAATAATATTATCATTAAACACACCATCTGTAACAGTATCGCCTGATACTACTAATTCTCCTTCTAATCTATCTTTGCCATCTTCAAATTTTAATGGAACTAACTTATCCTCTATATTTGGATCAACTAGTCCAAAAGTAGTCATAGGAAGTGGTATTCCAATTGTTCCATACTTATTATATTCATTCTTAGCATATGAAGCATCCCCAATAAATTCACTCATTCCATAACCTTTGCGTACTTGAATTTCACTTCCATGCTCTTTTAACCATGTATTAAGTTTTTCTTCTTCACTTGATGGCATAGAATCTCCACCATATACCATTTTTTCTATAAATGATAAATCCATTTTTTCTAAATATTTACATTTTGGTAATGATGATAACCAAGAAGGAGTAGCAATTATTATATTAGGTTGATATTTTTTTAATAAATAACCTATTTCACTCATATCAAACTCTGGTACATCTACACTTACTGCTCCATATGATAAATTTATCATATAATTATCAAAAGCACCAAAAGGAGCAAATAATGGAAGAATTCTAAGTATTTTATCTCCAACATTAATACTCATACCTGCTTGTTCAAATTGTTGTAATTTTGAAATTATATTCTTATTAGTAACAGGAATTGGTTTTGGTCTTGCACCACTTGTTCCAGATGTATGACCAACGTAAGTCATTAAGTTTTCATCTGTTTCAATAACATAATTCATTGCATATTTAACATTATTTTTTAAATCATTATATTTATAAATTTCTAATGGAGAATCTTTTATTGCCATATCAAAAGCATTTTGAGTTTTTTTCATAGATTCCATTTTTGATTTTAATGCTTGATACCATTTTAATTTATTAATTGTATTATCATCTGCTGTTCTAATATTTTTAAGTTCATTATAATTTATAACATCCTTTAAATAATCTATTTTAGCTGGTAAATTCATTGAATCACTTGCACTTAAAATTACTATTTTATTTATTCCCAATTCTTTAAGTTCATTTTCAATTGGCTTTAACATTCCTAAATAGCACATATCTAATGCAACTATAAATTTTGGCTTTTCAAATTTTATTATTTCTAATAATTTTTGTGCATTTGCTTTTAAATTAGTTGAATCTGGTCGTGGATCTATAAAATCTGATACTGCACCTAAGTTTGTTGCGCCTCTCCAAAGTTCTCCGGCTTCTGGAATATTAGGAACTAAATTTAAAATAATATCTCCTTTTTTTACACCCAAAGAATTTAATACTTTTGTAGCAGTATCATCAAATAATATTTCATCATAAGAAAATTTTCTACCATAATAACTTTCAGCAGTATTTGATTTTCTATTTAAATTATTCTTTTTCAAATAATCTACCGGATTTCCTTTAAATTTTTTTACATCTAAATTTTTATCATAATATTTCATCCAAGGTTTATCTATGTGTGGATACCCTGTCATAATTTCCCCATTTATATTCTTTTCAAATTGATTGTCTTTTTCCATAAATTTTCCCTCCCTGGAATTATTTTTACTACAAGATAATTTTACCATAATATTAATAATAATTACAAATATTTTGTCAATTTTTTGTATATTAAAAAATCTAGTTTTTAAACTAGACTTAATATCCTAATGATTTTAACCATTTTATTGTTTCTTGTTTTCCTTCATCAGTTCTTGCAATACTTCCTTTAAGTGAAAGTCCATTTGTATTAACATTTGAATTTATTAATTTATTTTTTATTGTTTCAAATGTTCCAGCAGAACCAGAACCCTCATGTGTATTAAATGGTATAATCTTTTTTCCATCAAAATTATAATTTTCTAAAAATGTATACATAATCATAGGTAAATCTCCATGCCATATTGGATATCCTATAAATATAGTATCATAATCTTCTAAATTAGTAGGTTCATTTTTAATCGCAGGTCTTGCATTTTGTTCTTTTTCTTTACTTGCTTCTTCTAATGCTATTGAATAATCTGTTGAATAAGCATTTACAGGTAATATTTCAAATGATGATGAATCTAAATATTCAACAATATATGAAGCCATTAAAGCAGTATTACCTATTTCAACATTACCAACATTATAGTTACCACCAGGTCTTGAAAAATATGTAACTAAAATTTTATTATTATGTGTATTTGGTAAATTTGAATTATTTTCTGCATCATCTAATACATTTTGTGCATTATCTTCATTTGTACTTTTTTTATTATTAACATAAGATATTGTAGTAATAACCGCAATTAATACTAATATAAATATACAAATTTCTATAAAAGTTTTTTTCAATATGAACACCTACCTAAATCCAAGTATCAATATCTTCTATTCTACCTATTCTTTTACCATCCTTAAAATTAATATTTGGATAAGTTTTTCTTAAATCATCAAGTACATGATCTACTCCACTAGAACCTGATGTACAAAATACTCTAACAGTTTTATTAGTAAAATCATAACTTTCTATAAAAGTATTTATAATGTGAGGACAAACATACCACCAAATAGGAAATCCTATATAAATAGTATCATATTCACTAATTGAATCTAGTTTTTCTTTAATTTCTGGTCTACTAGTTTTATCTTTCATTTCAATAGAACTTCTACTATTATCATTTGTCCAATCTAAGTCTTCACTTGTATATTCTTTTATTGGCTTTATTTCAAAAATATCTGCATTAATTTTTTCTTTTAAACTTTCTGCTACTCTTCTAGTAACTCCACTTGCTGAAAAATAAACAATTAAATTTTTCATAATATAAAATTCCTTTCTTATAATTCTCTATTTAAATTTTATATCTTTTTTTAAATTTTATCAATGTTTAATATTAATTTCTATATGTTTTATAAATTTTACTTATTATCTGCATATATTTTTGATTATAATTAATTACTATCAAATATTTTATATATTATGAATTTTTTTAAATAATTTTTTCGTATATTCACAATTATTTTTATCAATATCATATATAGATTTATTCAAATTATATGATCCTGTTGCACATCCACCACCACATGAAATGATACTAGGACATGTTAAACATTCTTCATTATCAAACCTTGATCTTGATCTCCAATATTCCCAATTAGGATTTTTTAAATAATCATCTGATAATGTACTCATATAATTTTGCTCTACTTTTTCTAATGCTTGACATGCATATACTTTTCCATCAGGAAATACTGTAATTTTTCTAGAACTACCACAAGAATTTTTTGATAATGTTTTATCTACTCCTAATAATCTATTATATAATTCTACAAAAGCATAATCAGATGCAATATTTCCAAACTTTTGATAGGCTAATAACATTTCATTTGCTAATTTTTCAGTATAATTATCATTAACTTCAAATGAATTAGTAATTAATACATTTACTGCATAATCATTTATTCCAAGTTCTTTTATAATAGAATATATTTTTTCTGAAAAATTATCAATATTATCATTTGTAGCTGTTATCATTGGCAAAACCTTAACGCCATTTTGCAATAATTTTTTAATATTACTTATAACAATATCATAAGTAGGTTTTCCATTTTGAGTTTTTCTATGTAAATCATGTGGTTCCTTATCTCCATCTAAAGAAATTTGAACTTCAACATTATTATCTTTAAACAATTTAATATCATTATCCTCTATTAATATACCATTAGTATTTATTACTAATGCTGTGTCTGCATCAAAATTTTCTCTTACAAATGGTATTGCTTGATATAACATATTTTTATTTAATAAAGGTTCTCCTCCATAAAAAGTCACTTGTTGCCAATAATTTGAGTCCTTTACATTGTTTTCTACTATTTTTTTAAAATCAATCAAAGCTTTTTTTGCTACATCAAAACTCATATTTTGATGGTGTTTTAAAGATTTTGAAGCACTACTTCTATAAAAACAATAATCACAATCAAGATTACAAGAAGTTGAGGAAATTAAATATAAAGATTGAAATTGGCTATCTCTTATCTTTTCTTTTAATTTATTTAATAATATTTTTTCTTTTTCTTTTGTAGTAACTATTCCTTTGCCTATTAATGTTTTTGGAATATCTTCAAGTATTTCTTTATCAATATTATTTTTTAAATATATTAATTCTTCTTCTGACACATTTACATATTCCTTATGTAATGCATCCCAAACTTTATTATTAAATATATGAATAAATGTTGATATTTTCATAATCTATCCTTCATAAGAACAATCTTTATTTTCATCTTCCATAGCATATTTAGGAAACTCACCTAAATTATAAACATTTTGACATTCTGGATCTGGAGCATAAAAATCTCCATTATATTTCATTAAAGTATGTAATCTACATCCCCCACGACATAAATTTCTTGCCAAACAATTACCACATATTCCTTTTAATTTATCTGGATTAAACTCTTTATATTTTTTTAATTTTTTATTTTCTTTCCATATTTTTGATATAGGAGTATTCTTAACATTATCAAAAATGAATAAATCATTATCTGAACCAACATGACATAAAGCAACTTTTCCTGAATAACCTATTCCTAACATTCCTTTTCCCCAAGGGCATAAACTATGTTGATAAATATCTATAGGTATAATTGCTGTATTCAATTCTAACGATAAATTTTTTGAATCACTATGTTTTCTTAAAAAATCATAATAAAAATCATTCATTAATTTATTTATTTTATAATAATCTACTGATTCAGTTTCATTTGCTTCTACACCTTTACCATATTCTATAATATTAGGTAATAATCTAAATCCTAAACCTAATTTTTCATGTATAGTAGTTGCTAATTCTGGTATTTCTTCATAATTATTTTTGCTTAAAACAGTTATTATTCTAAGTGGTATACCATACTTTTTTATAACATTAATAGTTTTAAAAGTTTTTTCATAAGATCCTACACCTCTTGTTAAATCATTTGTTTCCTTTTTTATTCCATCTAAACTAATTGATATTGATAGATGATCTTTAAATTTTGATAAGTACTTTATTTGATCTTCATTTATTATTGTTCCATTCGTTTCTATACTAACATCTAAACCTAAATTAATTGTTCTTTCTATTATTTCTAGAACATCTTTTCTACAAAATATTTCTCCACCTGTCATATTAACTTTTTTCAAGCCAACTGTTTTTGCATCTTCAAATATATTTATCCACTCATCAGCAGATAATTCATCTTTTGCACAAGAGTTATCTTTATTTTCATTTCTTCCGCAGTAAATACACTTTAAATTACATCTATTTGTAAGTAATACTGCTAATACTTCTAATTTATTATCCATAATACCTCCATTTTAATTATTGGGAAGAATTAACTTCCCAATAATTAATTATATAACTATCCTCTTCTACAGTTATATGCAATTTGTCCTTCAGACATTTTTTCTAATTTCTTTAAGAATTCCTTCTTTTCCATTAGAATTCACCTCCTTTAATAATAAACTATTTATTAATTTAACCACTAAATTAATGGATAAATTACCATAATCATACCCATTTATTTCCATTATTTGAAAATATGAGTTTCCCTCAGGCGCTCCTAAATTTATTTTTTTATTATTACAATATTCTTTTATTTTATTTATAATTTCAATTACCATAGTTACTGTTAAATTATTTTCTCCAGTATGATAATAATTAGAATATCCTAATTCATTTTTAATATATATATATATATTCTTTTATTTTTTGCTCATAATTATTTTTATTTATATCATCAAAATTCAAATTACTAATATAATATAAAATTGTTGATGGTGAATATTCAACTGAAGTATATTTTTCTTTTCTACAATCAAAACAATCCACATCAATAGAAATAAAAATATTACTTGGCTTTATTTGTTCAAGTTCTTTAAATAATTGATATGAATCTATCAAATGAACCCTATTTCTTAATTCAATGTTTGTATCATTAATACAGTTATCTCTTTTTTCATTTGGTACACCAATTACAACATAATGATTAATATATCCTTCTTTCATTAATTTAGAAAAACTATTTCCTTTCCATAAAGAATCATTATAGTCATATGTATCGCTATGAAAATCAAAACAAATAATTGTTAAATCTTTCTTATTTTTATTTAAATTTTTTATTGTAAAATATGCATTTGAATCACTTGGAGAAAGTATAACATCTGATGATAGTAAATCGCCATCAATTTCAAAAGATTTATTAAAGTGCTTTTTTAACGAATCTTTCAATAGTTGCGGTTCTGTGCTTAAAATATCTTTGTATTCATCAAAAATTGTACAAACATATTTTATCATTTCATTATTACTTTTTTGTTGTTTTACAAAATCCATAATTTGGCATAAATTTTTAAAATCAATTTTTCTACTATTTTTTTCAGTTTCATCACTTATCCAATTAATCATAAAATTATCCCCCCACTTTTTTATTTAAATTTTGATAATGTTCTACTATATTTCTATCATAATATGATATTTTACCATCGGGCAATATTAATAATCTTTCAATTCCAAGATTATCAACAAAATCAGGATTATGAGAAACAACAATCATCGTACCATCATAATTTTTAAAAACTTCTGCAATTAAATTTTGTGTTTCGGGATCTAAGTGATTTGTTGGTTCATCAAGCAATAACATATTTGAACCACCTAACGATATTTTTGCTAAAGCAACTCTGCTTTTTTCACCAGGTGATAAAACTGATACATTTTTGTATACATCATCACCATAAAACAAAAATTTAGATAAAATATTACGCAATTGTTTCTGACTATATCCTAAATTTATCAAATTATCTAAAATATTACTTTCATTATTTAATATTTCTAATTCTTGTGCATAATATCCTATATCCGTTTTATTACCAAGTTCTATGCTTCCGTTATCTGGATTTAATAATCCTACTATTAGTTTTAATAATGTTGATTTTCCAACACCGTTTTCTCCAACAACCAAAAATTTTTCTCCTCGGTTAAGTTGAAAATTCAAGTGATTAATTATATTTTTTGAAGAATCCTTATTATATTTGAAGCTTAAATCTGTAACCTTTAATGGTTGTTTAGAATCTTCATGGTCTATTTTTATTTTAAAATCTACTGTTTTATTTTTTTCTAGAATTTGAATTTTTTCTGATCTTAATCTTTCAAGTTTTTTTTCACGGTCTTGAGCCATTCTTTTTCTGCTTCCAGAAGCAGTAGAATATTTATTTACAATTTCTTGTAATTTATTTTCTTCTTGTTGTTGGATTTGTGCTTGTTTTAATAACGTTTTTTCTCGTTCTAATTGTAATTTTTCAAATTTATTATAGTTTCCATCAAATAACTCTAATTTTCTTATTCTTTTATCTAAAAAAAGTGTTTTCGTTGTAACTTGATTTAAAAAATCTATATCATGAGAAATAATAAAAACAGAACCTTTATAATTTTTTAAATATTGAGTTACATAATTTTTACTTTCTTCATCTAAATGATTTGTTGGTTCATCTAATAAAATGATTTCTGGTTTTGAATATAATAGTTTTGCAAAAGCAATTTTAGATTTTTGCCCACCAGACAATTCGCTTAATTTTTTATTTAAAGTATCTGCATCAATATTCATACCATCAATAATTTTTAGTAATATTGATTCAGCATTATATACATCCCAATAATCTAATTGCTTTTGAACTTTATCTATTTCATCATATATTTTCTTTTGTTCACTATTTGAAGATGCTAATTCATTATATAAATTTTGTAGTTTTTTATTTAATTCATCAATTGGTCTACCTAGCATTAAATAATCTAATACATTTATGTTTAAATCATTAACATCATCTGTAATTATTTGTGGAAGCCAATTTACGCGAGAACCATTTCTTAAAATTATTTTCCCATTGTCGGGATATTCAAGCCCCATTATTATTTTAAAAAAAGTTGTTTTTCCTGCTCCATTTACTCCAACTACACCTACTTTTTCATTTTCAGGAATATTTAAATTAACATTTTCAAATAATATTTGTGTTCCGAATGACATAGTTAAATTTTTGATTTGCATAAATTAGATCACCTCATTCACATTTTTAAAGCAATTTGTAATCTGTATATTTTATTATTCTAATATTAACCTCACACATAGAAATCACATTCTTTATTTAAAAAAGAGAAAGTATAACTATTACCTCCTCCTCCGTAATTATCAATTAACAATTTAAATTTATTATTTATTTTATATCTAATTTTTTATTTTGTCAACTCTCATAATAAGAACTTAACATTAATATTACTATCCTTTTAAAGTATAACTATTATTTATAATAAGTGTACTATATAAAAATAATATATCTTGATTAGTAAAATTAATATATTTTAAATAATTATCACTATTTATATATCTATTATCAATAATAGTTATCTTTTTATAATAATTTATTAAAAGTGGTGTTAAACTACTTCCAAATGAATCTCTAAATATTATAAGTTCTCTATCATTACTTGCATTTTCATTATATATTTCAATATATGCACTAGCGCCATCTAAATAAACATCATAACTATCTAAATTATTTAATTTATCTTTATTATAAACTGTATTTAATTTATTATTCTCTAAATAATATACATATGCATTATCAATAGTTTCATTAGTTAAGTATGTAAGACTCTCAGGACTTCTATTAATTGCAGACTCTCCATAATAAACACCATAAAAATTATTAAAAGTATTCTTTTTATAATTAATACTCTCATAAGATAAATTCATTTTACTAGTAATTTCTTTTATTACTTTATCTAAATTTTCTTGTTTCCAATGAGTATCTGTTTCATAATAATCATTTAAATTCATTATATTTCTAATATCAATATTATTAATATTTAATTTATTTATTTCATTATAAATATAATCATAATCTATTTGTAAGAAATTTTTATCTTTTAAATAATAATTTTTATCTGGAATAATTAACATATAAACATTATTATTTTCACTAAATTTATCTTTTACTTCATTTGTTTTATCAATAAAATAATTTATTGAATCTATATTTGTTGGATAGTTAGATTTAAATATATAATTATCTTTTAAATAAATACTATTATTATCTAATTTTCTAAATATTTTATAATTTAAATTTGCTTTTAAACTTCTAAAATTATCTCTATATGGAAAATGATCTAAAAAGTATTTATCTAAATTAGTAATATATTCATTTGTAAAAGTAAATTCTGGAAATGTTTTTAATTTTCTTCTTTCACTTTTACTTATAAGTTCATCTTTTAAAACTATTCCAAGTATTGAAAATGTAAATATATAAATTATAAATATAATTGTTATAATTTTATTTTTCATAAATTCTCCTTAAAATCTAAAATATAAAAATGGATTAAATGATTCATCTATTAAAAATGCAGTAGTTATTGTAAGTAAAGTTATTAATGTTATTACTTCTAAAATATTTATAATGTTTTTAAATTTAGTATTTGAAAGTTTCTTTATTATGTTTTTAAGTAATGGTGTTGCTGAAATAATTGATATTATAAATATTACTAGATAACTTTTTAAATAATATATTGTTTCATTATTAATAAATGGAATATTATTTAGGAAAAACATATTTTTTAAACTTATAAATATCTCACTTACACTATTTGAGTTAAATATTAAAAAACTAATTATAACTATAATACTTGTATAAATATATTTGAATATTTTAGTTTTTTCTAAATATTTACCTAAGAATAATTTTTCAATTATTAGTAATATTCCAAAATAAAGTCCCCATATTATAAAATTCCAACTATCTCCATGCCAAAATCCTGTTAAAAACCATACTATAAATATATTTCTTATCCATTTTAATTTACTTACTCTATTTCCTCCAAGAGGGATATATACATAATCTCTAAACCAAGATGATAGTGATATATGCCATCTTCTCCAAAAATCTGTAATTGATGATGCTATTAAAGGGTAATTAAAGTTTTCTAAAAATCTAAATCCAAATATTAGTCCAAGTCCAATTGCCATATCAGAGTATCCACTAAAATCAAAATATATTTGTAGTGTAAAACTAATTGGCTTTAACCAAGAAGATACTACTGTCTCTGTGATTATTGATTTTGAAAATTCACCTAATACATTAGCAAGTAATACTTTTTTAGATAAACCTATTATAAATCTTTTAATTCCCTCACTTGTTTTATCAAATGTATGAGTTCTACTTTTTAATTCTTTTTCTACATTACTATATCTTACTATTGGTCCTGCAATTAACTGTGGAAATAAGCATAAATAAGTCATAAATGTAATTAAAGTATCTGCACTTTTATGTTTTTTATTATAAACATCTACTATATAACTAATTGCTTGAAATGTGAAAAAACTTATTCCAATAGGCATTACTAAATATAAATAATTAAGATTTGTTTTAAATATTGTATTTATATTTGATATGAAAAAATCAGTATATTTAAATATTAATAATTGTAATATGTTATAAGTAAGACCAATTATTAAATATAATTTCTTGTGTTTTCCTTTTTCTATTAGTTTACTTATATAGTAGTTAATAATACAAGATAGTATTAATATTATTATATATTTAGGCTCTCCTAAAAAATAAAATAATAAACTAAAAAATAGTAATACTAGATTTTTGTATTTACTTGGTACTATAAAATATATTAGTAATAAAATTGGTAAAAAATAATATATAAATGTTATACTAGAAAATATCATAAATTTCTCCTAAAAAAAGAGTTATAAAACTCTTATAAATTATCAAATGCCTTTGAAATAGAATTTCTATATTCTTCGTTTTCAACTACAATTGCAATTACTAAATTACCTTTATTTTTAATGATAACATTCTCTGGTTCCACTCCAACACAAATCCATTTTCTAGGATCTATATTTTCTTTAATTTTAGTTTTAACACTTTCAACATCACTATCATCTACTCTTAATAAAACTACTGAGTATGCAACAGAACCTGTCATATGTTCTTGCGCAAGACCTTCTGTAAATTTAATATCATCTGTTCCTACATAATGAGAAATATTTTCAGATGTAATCTCATGATTTTCTAATCTAGATTTCATTTCATCATCTACATCAGCAACTAGTTTATTAACTACTTCATCTAAACTTCCTTCTACATTTTTACTACCACATGCACTTAAAGTTAAAACCATTAAACAAGCAAATGATAAAAGCACTAATTTTTTTAATTTTTTCATAATTTTTTCTCCTTTATTTTCCTTATATTTAAAGTTTACTATATATTCATAAATTAATCAATTGTTTTTAAAGGTTAAAAAAATTAATCTTGTAAGACTTCATAAAAAGATAATACTTAATGATATAAGCCCCATTCCTTTTTTGTTCAAGAAACAGGGCTCATATCATAATTAAAGACTAAATGTCTATCGCATTAAGGTAGACATTTTATATCAAGGTATCCTTGATATATTCATAATATCATTATTAATGTATTTTTGTCAATAAAAATGTATAGTTTTACTTTACTTAATATAAATTATCATTTATAATTAATATTAAGGAATATTTAGTGCTAAAGTGTCTACCTTCTTTTTTTAGAAAGGAGGTTTGATAATATGAAGAAAAGAATTTATATATTAAAAATTCTTCGCTACATATGTATCATTTTACTTTTGATATCTTTATTGATAGTCATAATAAAAAAATGACACTTAGTCTATTCTTTATAGACTAAATGTCTATCCCGTTAAGGTAGACATTTTAGCAATAAGCTAAATGTTCCTCTTTTTATTTTATTCAAGTTTCCTTGATGTATTCATAATAACATTATTTATGTATTTTGTCAAATTTATATTACCAAAATTTAGAATATGTTACTCTATTTCAATTAACTCATATTCTTTATTTCCAAAGCCTAAATCATATGCTGCATCTATTGTATGAGTACCTTTTCTTGAATTAATTCTTTCAAGTAAATGATCACGACCTGGATCATTAGAACTTTTTACTAAATCAATACATGCTTGATCTATTGCTATTGGATCTAAACTTGCTAAAATACCAATATCAGCCATACATGGATCTTCTGCTACATTACAGCAATCACAATCAACTGACATATTACACATTACATTTATATAAGCAATATTTCCTTCAAAATATTTTGCTACTGAAGATGCTGCATCTGCCATTGATTCTAAAAATTCTTCTTGTTTTTGATTAAACATATCTTCATAACTTCCATCATGTCCACAACAGTGAATATATCTTTTACCATGACCAGATGCTACACCAATTGATAATTGTTTTAAAGCACCACCATATCCGCCCATTGGATGACCTTTAAAGTGAGATAATACTAACATAGAATCATAATTTTCAATATTTTTTCCAACATAATTTTTCTTAATTACTTTTCCATTTGGAATTTCAAGTTCTAATTCTCCTTTTGAATCCATTATATCTACATTAAAGTATTTACTCCATTCATGTTCTTCCATTAATTTCATATGTTTTTCAGTTGTATCTCTTGCTCCATCATAAGCAGTATTACACTCTACTACTGTACCATTTACATAATCAATCATTGGTTTCATAAATTCTGGTTTTAAATAATTTTGATTACCTCTTTCACCAGAATGTACTTTTACTGCTACTTTTCCTTTTAATTCTATACCTAAGGCTTTATACATTTTAACTACTGACTCAGGTGTTAATTCTTTTGTAAAATAAACTTTTGATTTCTCCATATCATTTTCCTTTCTTATTTTAATTATAAATTATTTTTATTTATTTTTCAAATACTACATTTACATTACCTGAACCTAAGTTTTCTTTTAAATTATTGATGTTTACTATTTTACCAATTCTAGTATATGAATAACTTGTATTAAATGATTCATAAAATATAACTATACAATCATTTCCATATAACATAATATCTCCTATATTAATTTTTTCTACTTTACTTGGATTACTAGATACAATACTTTCTAAATAATAATATTTTTCATTACCATTTAATTCATTCATATTAATATTTAATGGTAATAATTTTATTAAATCTTTTACTGTATCATTATCTTCAAGCACTACTTCATATTCAATATTATTAACTTTTAATTTAATCTTATCCATATTATCTACACTTTCATTTTCACTATTCTCTTCATTTAAATTATTATTTTCATCTATATCTTGTTTATTAAACTTAAATATTAAAGCCAAAGATAAAACTATAATAATTAAAATAAAACTTATAAATATAATTAATTTCTTATTCATATAATCACTAATAAAATTATATCATTAAATTATATTGATTAAAATAAAAAAATAATGATATAATTAGTTTATAAGAAAGGAGTATTAAAATGAGTAAGAAAGAAGATAAAAAGACTGGAATTGAAAAGAAAGATGAAATACCATATAAATTTGTAATTCCTGCATTAATACTTATAATTATATTGCTTGTCATTATTATTGTTGTAGTAATGGGAAAATTAGATAGATATGATGATTTATATGAAGATAAATATGAAAATGGTTATGTAAATAATCAAAATAACACTCCAAATAATAATACTAATAACAATAATGATAATAATTCTAATAATCAAACTAATGATAATAATCAAACAAATAATAACGACAACAATAACAGCAATACAAAATATATAACAAAAGATAAAGCATTAGATATAGCACTTAAAAATCTTAATTTTACTACTAGTGATGTTTATGATATTGATATAGAATTAGATTACAAATATAATCAAAATGTATATGAAGTCGATTTTAGTTCTAAGAATTATGAATATGAATTTTATATTAATGCAGAAACAGGAAAAATAATTCATTCATTTAAAGAAAGAGATTAAAAAAACAATTGAAATTAAATCAATTGTTTTTATTTGCTAGTTTTTAGCGCATCCATCAACTTGTAAGATAACACCTGTAATATAACTTGCCATATCACTTGCTAGAAATAAATAAGCATTAGCAATATCAGAAGGAAGTCCAATTCTACCAAGTGGTATATTATCTATTAAAGGTTTAATAATATCATCACTTATATCTTTTAACATATCAGTTTTAATAATACCAGGTGCCACAGCATTTACTCTGATATTATATGGAGCAAGTTCTCTTGCAAGAGATTTAGTAAGTCCATTTACTGCACTTTTAGAAGCAGGATATGGAACCCCTGATGGTTGACCATATATACTTACCATTGAACTTGCATTTAATATAACACCTGAATGTTGTTTTTTCATATATGGAACTACTGCTTTTGACATATTAAACATAGAATTTATATTTGTATTCATTATATTTGAAAAATCTAAACTACTAATGTCTTCTAATTTTCTTTTATCAGAAACGCCAACATTATTTATAAGAACATCTATATGACCATACTTATTATATATCTTTTTAATAATATTATTAATTTCTTCATAATTATTTAAATTTGGATAAAATCCTTCTACTTCAATATTTTCTTTTCTTAATTCTAAAATAGTTTTATCTACACTTTCTTTTTTAGATCCAAAAAGTATAACTACCGCGTTATTTTTATAAAATGATTTTACAGTTTCAAGACCAATTCCTCTTGTACCACCTGTAACAATAACTACTTTATCTTTAAAATCTATCATAACTTCCTCCTAGTAGACTAAAAAAATTATAAAGCAAAATATAATTATTGTCAAATTATCTTACATATTTTTTAACAAATTCAGGATATTTATAAGCATAGTTTTTTATATCATGTCTTTGATTTAAATGATTAATTATTTCATCAACATTATCTTCAACAAAATATAAATCTTTATCATCAAATTTATATATCCCTTTTTGTTCTAAAAAGAATGCTAAATTTATATTACATACATATTTTGATAAAGGTAATGCAGAACATATTTTTCCTGTATTATCCTTTGTATAATAGCGATTAGTATTAAATATAGCAAATTCACTTTCATTAGATACATATTCATCTATTAATTTTATAGGTGTCTCTATTAAAAGTTTTTCATTATCTAATTTGTTTGTATTCAAATGATTTACAGATAAATTTTGACACAAATTATAATAATTAAACATGCAATATTTTACTAAAGAATCTTCATTAGTATTTAAAAGATCAAGAATATTATTTACTAATAAAGCATCAGTAATTCTAACATTTTTTCTACTTATATTTCTTGATAAAATTTCACCTTGATTATTTATTATAAATTCAAATTCAATAGCACTCTTATAATAATATGGATTAAAAGATAAATTTTTTCTAACTAGAAATAAAGGTAACATTGGAATTAATAAATTTTTATTACCATATTTTACAAACATATTTTCACCATTATTATAAGCATACTTTGCTATTTCTTTATTCTTATGCAAGAAAATTGGAATATCAATTAAATAAACTTTTAAAATATAAATATCTTTATCTTTTCTGATACTGAATGCAAGTTCTTTATTATATATTGTTTTACTTACAATAAATATTTTATCGTTTAAAGCAACTTTAAGTTTTTCTATAGAAGTATCAACATTTTCAAAATATGGTTGTATTCTATTTAAAACAATATTTCCTGATTTAAATAAATTTTCTATTTCTTTTTCTTTATCATATTTTAAATTCATTTTTTTATTTAAAAGATTTAATTTACTCAATAATAAATCTAAATCATTTTTATTTAATTTATTAAGTTCATAATTTTTATATATTTTTATTTTTATATTCTTTAATATTAATATTTTTTTTGAATTCTCTTTAGCATTTATTTTTAATAACATATCAAAATAATTAAATATTTCTTCTTTATTTATTTTTTCATTATCAAGTTCATCAAGTATTTTATAACAATAAAAATTATAAGACATATTTGAAATATACCAATAATAAATTTCATAATTAAATTCACCAATATTATTTTTGTATTTATTTAATAATTCTAACAAATTATTAACATTTCCTTTTTCATCAAGATATTGCGTAAGAATTTTTGAAATTAAATCTTTAGTAATAAATTGAGGTGCATTAATTAAATACATATTTAAATAATATAAAATATCTTCTTCATTATAATCATTAAATGATTTTTGTTTTATTTCTTTATAATATTCTATGTTAAGTGACATTAAATATAATTCACCAATTCTTTTTAACAATTTATTTTTTGTACTTAAATCTAAATCAACATTTTGTTTAATATTAATTAAAAAATTATTTACAAATGTTTTTTCTTCATTTGAAAGTATTAAATTTCTATCGATCCTAGTATTAATATAATAAAATATTTCCATAATAGATTTTTTATCATATAAATTTGAAGTATTTAATATTTCGTCAATATTTTTCATAAATATCCCCTTTAATCGTGAAATATATTATACTATTATTCATTAAAAAATCAATAAATAACATTTAATTTATTAAATTTATATTATATAATAGTATAGTGATGTATATGAAAAAGATAGATGTAAAACCAATAAAAATATCATTTTGTTTAATATGTTTTCAAATATTAATTTACTTTTTTACAAAATTAATTCAAGGAAGCCCACATATAATTGGTAGTACAATTGATACTAACTTTCCATTTATAAATATATTTATAATACCATATGTAATATGGTACTTAATGATATTTTTAATACCATACATTTTTTATAAAAAAGATAAAAATACATTTGTAAAATATTTATTATGTTATTTAATTACAATAATTATTGCTAATATAATTTATGTTATATATCCTAGTGTTGTATTAAGACCTAATATTGATACTACAATATTTCTAAATAAACTTGTAAATTTAATTTATGCAGTAGACTCCCCAGCCCTTAATTGTTTTCCATCTATTCATTGCGCTATTAGTATGATGTTTATTCTATATTCATTTAGTTGTAAGAATTTAAATATTAAAAGTAAAATATTAGTACTTATTATTTCTATATTAATAATGTTATCTACTCTATTCATAAAACAACATGTAATATTAGATTTAGTTTCAGGTAATATTATTGCATTAATAATATATTTTATATTAAAAAATAATACTAAATTAGTAAATAAAGTAAAAAAGTTGTTAAAAATTTGACAATTTTTTTATTTTTATTTCACAAAAATTACTTTTTCATTTATAATTAAATTATAAATATAATAAATTCTATTAAAATTAATATTATTTTATGAGGGAGTGGTAGTGTGAAAAAAAAGATATTTGTAATTATTCTAGTATTAACAATTATAATTTTTATTTATTTTTATGCTTTTAAAAACAAACCTAATGTAGAAAATTTAAGTGATGGACGTGAAGTTACAAAAGAAGATTATATTTATAAAGATAATTTATTAGATTTAGGATACAATATTAATGAAATAAAAGTTATTGAAAAGAAAATAAGTAATATTAATACTAAAAAATTTCTATTATCAAAAAAATATAATAATTTAACTAAATTTATATCTTCTCCTTATTTTAATATAAATAATATTGAAAGATATGATAATTATTATAAAAATAACACTAGTTATTCTATTGATGATGTTGTAATATATGTAGAAATTGGACTTGATAATGAATTTTATACAAATATAAAAGAAATAGATAATTACTTAGATGTTACTGCACTTGTAAATAAATATAATAAATTACCTGATAATATTGTATTTGATGATTTAATTACATTAGATAAAAGATATAGTAATGATGGAACAAAACAATTAAGAAGTGAAGCATATGACGCGGTTATCGATATGATTGAAGCAGCAAAAAGAGAAAATATTAATTTATTAGTTATATCAGCATATAGAACAAGTGCAAGACAAAATAGTTTATTTAATAATTCAGTAAATAAGAATGGTATGGAACATGCATTATTATATTCTGCTAAAAGTGGACACTCAGAGCATCAATTAGGTCTTGCAGTTGATTTTAATACTACACAAGAAAGTTTTGAAAAAACAAAAGAATTTGAATGGTTAAAAAATAATGCTTATAAATATGGATTTATATTAAGATATCCAAAAGGAAAAGAATTCATAACAGGATATGGTTATGAACCTTGGCATTATAGATATGTAGGAATTGATATATCAACTAAAATATTTAAAGAAAATATTACTTATGAAGAATATATAGTTAAATTTTCAAATAAGTCTTATCAATAAACATAAAATAATAAAATCCAAATACTAATATACAAGAAATAGTTACTATTAATACTTTAACTATTTCTTTTTTAAATGTACTCATTTCTTTATATTCTTTTGTGTTTTCTATTATAGATACATTAAGTGTTTTATAAGCATGAATTCTATATTCATATTCATTATTAACATTAATTTTAATAATATTTTCAGTTTTATTAAAATTACCATTCCCTTCTATACTAACATATGCATTATCATTTGATAATTCATAATATATTTCTAATTCTTTTTCATCATTAATATTTATATTATAATCATATACATCCTTATTAAAATCAATATTATAGTTTTTAATTATTAAATTAGTTAAATGACTTTCTTTACTTTTATCATTTTTATAATTTTTAAATATATTTATTATATATTTTCCAGAAGTATTTGATATAATTTCTATTCTTTTTTCATTACTATCTAATTCTATTTTACCACTACCATTAATTATTTCATTTTTAGATGGAAACACTTTTATAGTTACATTATCTTTATTAGTATAATAATTATATACTCTTATATCTTTTTGAAATGTTGGTATTAATAAATTATTATCTATTTCAATATTTTCTATTGCTGAAACTCTAACTATAAATATAAACATTAATGTTATTAGTAATATTTTTTTCATATTAATATTATTTACTAATTAAAAAAATAAATTCATAATGAACTTATTTTATTGTTTTAATAATTATTTTTTTAACTTTCTTTTTCTTTTTACCTATATTAAATGAACTTTCAAATATTTTATCCATATCATCTACTTTTTTATTATAGAATATTACTCCAAGTATTTCTCCTTTAAAAACTCTATCTCCAATTTTTTTATTTAATATAACACCTGCTGCATAATCAATTTTATCTGTTTTCTTTACTCTTCCTGCACCTAAATCAAATACAAGTTTAGATATTTTTAATGAATCAATTCCATTTACATAACCAGTTTTAGTAGATACAACTATATATTTTCTTGCTTTATCTTTAAGTTTAGTTATATCTCCATTTTGATTTTTAATCCATTCATAAAATTTATTTTTAGCATGTCCACTTTCTAATAAATTTATAACTAATTTTTTAGCATTAGACATAGAAATATTTTTAGCAGAACTAATCATTAAACTTGAAATATAAACTGATAACTCATATAGTCTTTTATCTGCTCTTCCATTAAAAAAATCAATTGCTTCTTTTACTTCTAGCGCGTTACCTATACAACTACCAAGTGGTATATTCATATCACTTAATGTACAAATTACTTTTTTATTATAATATTTACCTATTTTAACCATTGTTTTAGCAAGTTTAGTTGCATCTTTTATGTTTTTCATAAAAGCACCTTCACCAACTTTTAAATCAATAATTATAATGTCACTTCCACTTGCTATTTTCTTTGACATTATAGAACTTGCTATTAAAGGGATTGAGTCTACTGCTCCTATTTCATTTCTAAGAGCATATATTTTTTTATCAGCAACTGCTATTTTTTCACTTTGGCTAATAACAGCACAACCTACTTTTTTTAAGGCATCAAGAAATTCTTTTTTAGTTAAATTTAATTTATAACCACTAATACTTTCTAATTTATCAACTGTTCCACCTGTAAGACCTAGCCCTCTTCCACTCATTTTAGGTACACATACACCAGAAGATGCAACTATTGGAGATACAATTAAAGTTATTTTATCTCCAACACCACCAGTTGAATGTTTATCAACAACTTTTTTATTTAAACTAGATAAATCTATTACTTCACCACTTTTAACCATTACATCTGTTAAATAATAAGTTTCTTCAATACTAAGACCATTATTATAAATAGCCCATATAAATTCACTCATTGTTTTATCATTTATTTTATCTTTAACATATGAATTAACCATATATTCTATTTCTTCATATTCTAATAATTCATTTTTTTGTTTCTTTAATATAATATCATTTGCTTTCATACAATCACCTATTCTATAAAATATTATATCATAGCATAAAAAAACTTAAAACAAATTTTAATTCATTTTAAGTTATTCATAAAAATTATATTAGATTCACCATAAGCAAATGTTGTAGTTTCATTATCTACTCTCTCAACTTGATATGATAAACATTTTTTATATGTTTCATCATCACTAACTAATTTAATTACTATATTAACAAAATTTGGAATAAAGAATATAAGCACCGCAGCAATTGCTTTTGATATTGCAAGTTTACTTGCTTTTGCTATGGAATCATTATTACCATCAATCATTGCTTTAGTAAAATCTATTGACAAAGAAACTATTAATAATATTGGAACAATTATTCTAATTATATTAATTACAACTTTTACTACTCTAATCATCGCAAGTACATCTTCATTATCACATATAGATAAAATATTCATTATATCACCTCTAATAATTGTGTTTTCAAACAAATTATAACATTTATTTTATTTTTTTTAAATACAAATTGACACAAAAAAATAAATTATGTTATTATAAATTTATTTAATGAGGAGAATTAACATGAAAAATGAAGAAATTTTTAAGAAATTAAATGAGGAAACTAAAAAATATTTAATTACTATGAATAAACTTGCAAACTTCTTTTATGATAATAAAAGTAAGATTAAGGTTCATGAATATGACAAAAATAAAGATATAGAAATAATTAGAAATTTATATGCAGATGAAATTATATATTTTTCTTCTCTATTTGCTATTTTAAAAACCAATAAAACTTTAAAAGATAAATTTAAAGAATATGATATTACTTATAAAAATATTTTTGAAAAATTTATTGTTGAAGATAATAATTTAATAGCAAAGTTTTTAAATTTATTAAATGGTGATATTAACATTGAAAATATAAATAGAATTAATTTAGATAATGTATTTAATGATTTATATGATTCTTTTGAAAATGAATTTGAAGATAAATATATAGATAAAAATGATAATTTTTATAAACAAATAACTCCAATTAATATTTTTTATAACTTTGAATATAGTAATATGGCCAAATTATTTAATAATATATTAGAAAATGGTTATAAATTTGATGATAATAAAATTTCATTATTAAACGAAAATTTAGAAGATATATTTAATTCAAATTTAGATGAATTTTTAGATAATGTTGAAATTATAAATGAAAGTTTTAGTGATAGATTTCCAATTAATGTATTTACTGGATTTATTATATATAAAGATAAAGAAAATTATTATTTAAAATTTGATGATTTTAAAAATGTTAATAGAAATTTAATTATTAGTATTGAAAATGTAAATAATAGTAATGAAAAATTAAACTTATTAGATATAAAAAATAGTAGTTTAAAAATAAAAAGTATTAATGGGAATATAATTAATTCAGGTGAAAATGATATACTATCTTATTTATATGATTCTTATAATGATGATATTGATGAATTTCCTATTATTTTTACTTATAATAATAGTGATTATGAAATTAAATTTAGAAAATTTAATATAGAAATAGACAGTGTTATTGAAAACTTTGATAAATTAAAGAAATTAAGAAATGAAAAAGAATTAGAAAAGAATCCTAAATATAAATTAGATAAGAGATTTAGAGAATCATTCTTAATTATAGATAAAAAAGATAAAAAAGATTTTCAAAATAAAATGGAAAATACTAGTACAGATAATTATGTAATTATTAATGAAAGTATTGAAAAAGATGAAGATCAAGAAATTATTGATAGTATTATGAATGGTAATGATTATGAATTAAATTTATCTTCTTTAAATAAATATGGATATGAATTAACAAAAGAAAATTATTTAAAAGACCCAAGTGTTGGCCGTGAAGATGTTTTAAAACGTATTGAACAAATATTATTATATCCTGAGAAAGATAAATCAATTATATTAACAGGTCGTGCTGGATGTGGAAAAACTTCTATTGTAAAAGGTCTTGCTTATAGAATACAAAAAGGTGATGTTCCAGATGAACTTAAAGATTTAAAAGTATTTAGTATAAGTACAAGTACTCTTGTTGCTGGTACTAAATATGTAGGTACTCTTGAAGAAAAAATGGAAAAAATATTAAAAGAGGCTAGTAAATCTAAAAATATACTTCTATTTATAGACGAAATTCATCAAACTATTGGAGCAGGAAAAACTGAAAATAGTGAAAATTCTGTTAGTGAAATATTAAAACCTTATTTAGATACAGGAAGAGTTAGAGTTATTGGTTCTACTACTGAGGGTGAATATCAAAAGTATATAAATGAAGATGAAGCATATAAAACTAGATTTAAAAAAATTTCAGTAAGTGAACCTACAAATGATGTTATATATGAAATACTAGATGATTTAATTACAAGTTATAATAAATTTAGTTATTCTAAATTACTTGTAAGTGATGAAGAAAAAGATATGATAATTAAATGGTTAATTGAATCTACACAAGATAAATTTAGAACTTATAATGATAAATCTGGTAATCCAAGAATGGTAATTGATATTTTAAAGGAAGCATATGCAATTAGTGCTTACTATAATAGACATGAAGTATTAGTTGAAGATATTATTGCCGCGTTACTTAATGAAGATAGACTTTATAAAAGTTCAAAAACAATGCAAATTCAAAAATTAAAGAATATGAAACCACAAAAACATGAATGTGAAATCATAGAATTTAGATTAAAAAAGTAGTTCTCTACTTTTTTATTTTATAGAATTGACAAACAATTATTTGTATAGTATTATATAATTACAAAAAGGTGTTTGTATGAAAGAAAGACATATTATTAGTATTGATTTAAAAAGTTTTTTTGCATCTTGTGAATGTGTACAAAGAGGGTTAGATCCATTTAAAGTACCTCTTGTTGTTGCTGATACTAAAAGGGGTACATCTGCAATGTGTCTTGCTGTCTCACCCTACCTTAGAAATATGGGAGTTAAAAATAGACTTAGAATTTTTGAACTGCCTAAAAATATAAATATTATATATGCAAGACCTAGAATGAAATTATATGAAGAATATAGTGAAAAAGTATTAAATATTTATAAAGAATTTGTAAGTATTGAAGATATACATGTATACTCTATTGATGAAGTGTTTATAGATATTACTGATTATTTAAAATATTATAATATGACTGACTATGAAATTGCACTCATGATTATGAAAGAAATAAAGAAAAGAACAGGTATTACTTCTACTGCTGGTATTGGTCCAAATATATTTCTTGCTAAAATAGCAATGGACATAGAAGCAAAGCATAATAAAGATTGTATTGCTAAATGGACATATGATGATATTGAAAATAAACTTTGGAATATAGAACCAATAAGTAAAGTATGGGGACTTGGTAATAGACTTCAAGATAAATTATCAAATCTTGGAATTAAAAAAGTTAAAGATATAAATAATTATACAAGAGACTTTTATATTAAAAGATTTGGTAATGTTATGGGTAATGATATTTGGTGTAAAGCAAATGGAATAGATTTTACTACTATAAAAGATTTAAATAGTAGAGGTAGAAATAAATCAATGAGTATGAGTCAAATATTAAATAGAGATTATAAAATAGATGAAGCATTTTTAGTAATTGAAGAAATGAATGATATGTTAAATACAAAACTTAGAAGTATGAATCTTACTACTAAATTACTTTATTTAAGTGTTTCATATTCAAGAGATTACTATAAAAAATTTAGTGAAACAATATCATTAAATATAGAAGAAGATAATAAAGATAAAATACTTGAAGTATTTAAATATATTTATGATAAAAACATAGAAGACTTACCTATTAGAAAAGTTGGTATTGCTTATTCTAAACTATCAAATAAAAAATGTACACAACTTAGTTTATTTGATAATGATAGTGATAATACAATTAAAACAAATGAATACTATGACATTATTGATAAAATAAATGATAAATTTGGTAAAACTACTCTACTTCGTGCATCTTCTCTTTTAAAAAATTCAACAATAAAAAATAGGGAAAAATTCAAAAATATGATTTAGCCCTATTTTAATTTAATAAATATTTTTATAATTTACATAAAATAAATTTTTGCCAACCAGCCACTTTAAAAAGAGGTGGCTGGTTGGACGAAAGCAAAGGAGTTAAGGCTTTAGAACGAGACGAGAGCCGCTGTCAGAGTAGGCACCACCAGAGGACCTGTTAAAGCCGAACTGACCAGCAAGAGTAGCGTCGCTGTAGCGGCCCCCACGAACAAACCAAGGGTAAGTAGGCTCAACGAAGTACGAGCTATCGGCATACCATGTACTTTGATTGTATCCACCACTACTCCAAAATGGTCCTAACTCTCCAGTTGAATCTCCGAGTATTCTATATTTATATGCCGTATTTGATGTAACTGATTTTGAATATTTATCTAGATATTTATTATATATTTCATTAGTTATGATAGTCTCCATTCCACTACTTTTAGCATTTCCATCTATATATGATGCCATATACTCCCATGTTCCTCCA
>CANRJN010000010.1 GCA_947630945.1 uncultured Bacilli bacterium
AAAATCCTTTCTTAGTTATATATTTCTATATTACCATAGAAAGGATTTATCTTTACACAAAGTTTTTTACATACTCAGGACTTTTAATTGATTATACTAGAATTACTATTTAAGTCTTCATTAGTTTGTGTATTTTCATTATTATCTGTATTAGTATCATTATCTGTGCTATTTTCAGTACTTGTATCTTCCATATTATTTTCAGGTGTATTTATTGTATCATCTACACTAGGAACACTAATTAACTTCTTTTTAACATTTATTGTTATTGTATCAAGTTCATCTAATATAATATCTTTATGTTCTTTTTGACTATAAAATGAATATTCACTCCAATCATTAATAGTAACTTCTTGTTTAGTATCAACATCTACAAATTTAACTTTTATTCCATTATTACTTGCATATGATTTTATTTCTGGTACAGAATATCCTGATAAACTCTTTAATGTAGCAATAGATGATTCAGAATATTTATCTTGACCTAATACTGTATCTTTATATAAATTATTTAAATCAAATGTAATATTTTTAATAGCAGTTATTTTTGAATTATTTAAATTTGCTTTAATTTCATTTTTAATATCACTAATACTTCCTTTATATGGAATAGTTACAGCAGGGTAACTTTTAGAAGTGGAGTCATATACTTTACCCCAAACACTATATCCACTTAATTGTAATCTTTGTACATTAACAAGATTTGTACTATCAGTTATTACTAATGATTTACCTAAATTATATAGTGACATTACATCTTTTGAAGTAATATTTGTTTGGAAATTAGATTTAATTTTTTCAAGTATATCAATTGCTTTATTAGGATCATTTATTTTAGTTGCGGCATTTACAATACCCATAATGACTTTCATTTGATTTTTACCTCTTTGATAGTCATTTCTACTACCAGAATTTCTATCTGGACATAATTTTGCCATTTGTTTTCCAACATTACTTCCATCATTTGGTTTATGTCTATTTCTTGCAAGAGCAAGTGCTTGTTCACCATTTAAGTGTTGCATACCTGCATCAACAAATATTGTATTTTTACCCCATTTTCTAGAACTATTTTGTTCACAAAATGCATAATTTACATCAACATCAATTCCACCAACTGCATTAACTAAATTAACAACACCTTTAAAATTAATTTTAGCATAATAATCAATATCAACATCAAATAAATTTTCAACTGTTTGTACAGCACAACTAGATGAACTACCCCAAGTAGTAGTATTTATTCTTCTATAAAGTCCATTTGAACAAGCAGTTTTTAAATACATATCTCTTGGTATTGATGTAAGTGTTGCTCTTAGTGTACTTGGATTAAATGTTACTAGTAATAATACATCAGCATTATAACCAGAAGTAACACCATCATTAGATGAATCAACTCCAATAAATAACATACTAAATGGTTTATTTAATGAAGCAGTTTCATTTTTTATTTCTTCATCTGTACTTTTATATTCTTTTTCATATTTATATAATACTTTTGTTTCTTCTTCAATATTTTCAAATCCATCCATAGAGTAGAACATATCTATATAGTTTGAACTAAAAAATCCAGCATCAACTTCTTTATTTTTTAGTGCATATAATAGTTCCATAGTTGAATCATATTTAATAATTTTATTATTATCTTCTAATTTTAATTTATCAATTACTTCAAGTGGTAATATATTTCCTTCAATATCATTTTTATCATTTACAATACCAATTTTTTTATCTTTTAAATCTTTTTCATTATTTAAAGTTTTATCATAAGTAATTAGAGAAGAGTAGTACATATTCTCATTATTACTATATTCATTAATAGTTTTATATACTTTATTTAAATAATAAGATCCGGTAAATAAAATAGAACTTAATATTATAACTAGTATTGATGGAATAATAAATGATATTAATTTTTTCTTTTTGATACTTCTAAGTAAAAGATATGAAAAAAATAGAAGTAAATAAATTAAAATGATTAGTCCATATACTCTATAAAATGTTTCAACTCCTTTATATAATATTAATGAATATGCTATAAACAAAGTAGATACAAGTTGTAATATAATTAATATTATAGAAAGTATGCATTTTATTATTTTCTTCTTTTTCATTTAAATCTTCCTTCTATTTTTTATTTTTCTTTTCTTTTTCCTTTGATTTTTTATCTTCTTCTTTTATTTCTTTTTTTACTTCGTCTTTTACTATTGATTCTTCTTGTTTTACTTTATCATCTTTCTTTTTATCTGTTTCTTTATTTTGCTTTTTATCTTCTTTTTCTATTTTATCACTTTTTTCTTCTTTTTTAATATTTTTTATATCTTTTTCTTCAATTTTCTTTTCTTTTTCTTGTGACTTTTGTAATTCTTTAATCTTTTTTCTTCTCTTTTTATTTTTGCTCAATTTATGAATTAATATACATATTAATATAAATATTATTAAAACACTTTCAGCACCAAGAAATAAAATCATTTTTTTATATTTTTCTAATTCAATTTTATAACTATTAGTATCTTCATCTGTATATCTAATCATTGTATTAGTTTTAATATCATATTTATAATAATCATCTTTTCCTGTTAATAAATCTTTTGCATGTATAATAGAGTAGTCACTATTATCTATTTTTAATGAATCAAATTCTACATCATCAATTTTTGTTTTACTAGGTTTATAATCATCACTAAATTTTTTATCAATTTTTAAAGGATATATTTTAAATTGATTTAGTTTTACTTCTTTATAGTCACTATATGTATTATTCTTTGTATCATATAAGAAGTATCCAATATCTCCCTCAGTATTTTTAAGAGCAATTAATGTAAAATCATTAATTTCATTATAATATGCAGGTACTTTTTGTTCATTTATTGTAGTAGTTGTTCTTTCAAAATCTTCTATATCATCTAATATACTTTCACGTTTTACAACTGTATATTTTTGTTCATTTAAATTTACTTCTATTGGATTTGGATCAATTACATTTACAATAATAGTATATGTTTTAGAACTACCATTTTGAGCAGTTACTATTATATTAAATTTATTTTCTCCTTCAAATACTTCTTTTTTACCTGTACCAGATACTTTTGATTTTGAATCTTCAACACTTGCTTTAATATTAACACTTGTTGTATTTGAATCTGCTTCTACTTTATAACTTGTAGTATTTTTATCAAAACTTGGTTCTAATTTTAATCCATCAACTGATAAACTTTTTAAATTATTATTTTTAGAATATGATGCTTCTAGTTCTTTTTGAGTGATTACTTTAATAGTTTTACTTCCTTTTGATACAGAAAGTTTAGGTTCAGTATCTGCATCACCAAATCCATAAGCACCATAACTCTTTACTGTGATTGTTCCACTTCCTGTACCAATTGCTTTAAATTTATAAGTATAACTTTTAGATTTAACATTTCCATTATCTGCATAACCAACTACTGTTGATTCACCTGATACATATTTAAATTTACTTGTATCATAACTAGGTGTAAATTCCCAAGAACCAAGGGAAACAGATGATGATATTTTAATTGTTACAGTAAATGTATTTCCAAGTACTACTTGACTAGTAGAAGATGATACACTAATTGTAGCAGATGCAGCCTTTAATGTGTTTATATTATTAAATAAGAGTAGGGTACTTATTAATAATACATTTAAATATTTAAATATTCTTTTCATTCTTTAATTCCTCCTATAAAGGTTTTACTCCTTTAATATGTTTTTGAACTTGTAATAAATCTAATATAGTAACGTTATTATCATTTGATGTATCTCCTGCAAGTAGGGAAGCACTTGATAATTTTTTAACACCTTTAATATGTTTTTGTATTTGTAATAAATCTAGTATTGTAACCTCTCCATCTCCAGATGTATCTCCATTAACAACTAATGTAAATGTTTTTGTTTCAATAGATGTTGTAATAGTAAGAGTACTATTAGTTGTAACTTTATCATTACCACTTATTGTGTTTCCTTTTGAATTTCTAATTACTAAATTACTAGCACCACTTTTAACTAGATTATTTTGGAAATCAGAAACTGTTGTTTTATTTTTTATTTTTACTATATAATTACCATTAACATTTAAGTTTGCAGATTTTAATACATCTTCTGCTGGTGTACTATCATTTACTCTGTTTATAGATATAACATATTTCTTTTCATCTCCTGTTTCTGCTGTTACCGTAATAGTTATATCTGCTTCATCATTTACAAGTTCTATTTCGCCTGTACCTGTGGTTGTTGCCTTACTACTACTTGCAGTTGCATTAACTTTAATTTTATTTACAGAAGATGGAACCCATGCTTCATATGTTAATACATCTTTATCAAAATTAGGTGAGATATAATATCCATCAATACTTAATGATTTTAAATTATTATCTTTATCTCCTGAATTTGGAAGAGAAGTATATTCTGGCATATTATTATAAACAGGTATTTCAAATATAAATAATCCATTTAATAAATTTGCTTTTTTATAAGAATTATAAGATTTATTTCCTTCTGTTGCTGGGGCTTGAATATTAGTCATATATTGATGAGTATAACTATTATAATAAGCATCAGGGGAAACATTAAATTTTTGATAATATAATGTACCTTGTCCTTTATTTACATAACCATTTGCTAAGAAACGACTACCTTCTGTAATAGCAGTTTGAATATTATTCCAAACACTTCTATCATCACTTGAATCTATAAGTTTAGCAGCATAGGCAAGTCCTCTTGTAATAGCAGAATATTTAACATTATCTATTGTTTGTTCATATGCTCCAATATTGAAGAAGTTATAGTATCCACTATATTTTTTATTTTTAAATGTAAATTCAGTACCATTTGTTGAATCACTACCATTAGCACTAACTTCTTGTACAATTCTACTTGCTATATGTACAGGACTTATTTTATTTGTTTTACCTGCATTTACCATTGGAACAGTATATTTTTCATCTGCAAGTTTTCCACTACCAAATACTGCTTTTACTAAATCTAAATATTGACTCTCAAGAGATGAGTCATAGTCTAATTTTTCAAACATAAATATTCTCTCTTCATTAAGCCAATTTCTTGGGTCTAAATAAAATGCAATAACACCACTATTAACTCTAAACCAACTAGATCCTTCTGCTGGCTTGTTAGAAGTTCTATAATTATCATTTGTAGTTTGCATATAATTTTTTCCTTCTTCGCCACTTACAGCACTTGCAAAATTTTTATTTAAAATTTTTGGTGTAAAAGACCAATTAGGATATTTATTATGTAAGTAAGTTAAATAGGGAATATATGAATCAGGAAATCCAGCATCTTTTAAAGTTTTAGCATACGCGTCATCATTTGCCATTATATCTGTTTTAGTTGTAACATAATTAGAACAAATATATCCTGTTTTATTTCCATAATATTTTACTTGATACCAAGTATTTGAATCACACCCTGAATTTTTACTTGTTGTAGTACCTGTAATTTTAACATTAGCACCAAGTGTTAGTGTATCAATACTTTTAGCGCTTGTACTAGGAGTTTGTCTTACAGAAACATTATTTGAATTAACTCTTGATGTCCAATCTATTACATTAATTCCACTATAAGTATTATCTACAAATCTAACATATTTAGAACAAACATAACCTGTTTTATTTTTATAAGTAATTTTATACCATTTTGAATCGCATCCGCTACCTTCAATTAAAGTTTTATCAACTACACTAATTGATGTATTATAGTTTACAGTATAAAGTATTTTACTATTATCTGTTGTTGCTTTATCTCTAATTCTAACACTACTTCCATCAATTATTGCATCATAACTAGCATTTGCATAAATAGGAATACAGAAGAAAAATACTGTAAATAATAATACTAAGAAACAATTTTTTTTCATATGTACTCCTTTCATTCTTAAACTAAAATAATTATACCAAAATTAGACAAATTATTCATTATTATTAGTGATACTTTACACACTTTACATTACAAAATATTATATGGAAAAATATGTAAAATTGTTTTATAATAATTTTAGGAGTGGTAAATATGGATTTCTTTGTTAATGGACATAACATATTTATAATAGTTAGTGTATCTTTTTTAGCATCATTAATATTTGTATATCTAATGAAAAAAGTTGCTATATTTTTAAATATAGTAGATAAACCTGATAAAGTAAGGAAGATGCAATCTAAACCTGTTCCTTTACTAGGAGGTCTTGGAATATTTTTTGCATTCTTACTTGGATATATGTTATTTGCACCAAAAAATGATTTAATGATTGCTATACTAATATCATCATTTTTAATAATGTTACTTGGTCTTTTTGATGATATGACTAAAAATGAAACTCCTATGCCTAATAAATATAAAGTATTAGTACAAGTAATAGTTGCTATAATTATTGTATTTTATGGAGGACTTCAATTAAATAAAGCAACACTATTTGGACTTACATTAAATTTTGGTATTTTTGCTCCATTCTTAACTATATTAATTATTGTTGCAATTATAAATGCTATTAATTTAATAGATGGACTTGATGGGTTATGTGCTGGTATTTCATCAATATATTTTTTAACAATAGCAATACTTGGATTTATATTAAATAAATTTGGAGGACTTGATATAATATTAAGTTTAATAATGCTTGGATGTACACTAGGATACTTAGTACATAATTTTCCACCTGCTAAAATATATCAAGGTGATGCAGGAAGTACATTCTTAGGACTTATGATATCAGTTATATTTTTACTTGGATTTAAAACAACAACGCTAACATCTTTAATAATTCCATGTTTAATACTAGCAATACCAATTTTAGATACATTATTTGCAATACTTAGAAGAAAATTAAAAGGACAAAAAATAGATCATGCAGATAAGGAACATATACATCATCAATTATTAAAGAAATTTGATAAAAAAGGAACCTTATTATTAATATATGCTATTAACTTATTATTTTCAATTACAACTATTTTCTATACACTAGGAGATAGTATAGAATTAATATTTTGTTATGTAATACTTGTATTAATTGTTCTTTATCTAATACTTAAAACTGATGTTATATTTGATAGAAGTTATAAAAGAAAAAAATAACATTTATTTACAAATTATAAATGATATGTTAAAATTTATATCAATAAGGAGTTACTATGAAAAGATTTATAAATGACATAAAAAAGTATAAAAATTATATTTTGTATGCAACAAAAGCAGAATTAAAAAATGAAGTTATTAATTCTTATTTAGGGTGGTTATGGATGATATTAGAACCACTTGCTTTTATGCTTATATATATGTTTGTTGCTGGAATTATTTTTAAATCAAAAGTTGAATATTTTCCAATATTTGTATTTATTGGACTTACTATATGGAATTTCTTTAATAAAATGGTAACAGCAAGTGTAAAATTAATTTCTACAAATAAAGATACTGTTACAAAAGTATATTTACCTAAGTTTGTTTTATTATTAGTTAAAATGGGTGTTAATTTATTTAAAATGTTTGTATCATTTATATTAGTTGCAATATTTATGGTTATATATAAAGTTCCAATAACATGGAATATACTTTGGTTTTTACCAATACTTATAACAGCAATAATATTTACATTTGGTGTTTGTACAATAGTTATGCACTTAGGTGTATTTGCAGAAGATTTAATTAATGTTGTTAATATTGGACTTAAAATGGTATTTTACTTTACAGGTGTGTTTTATGATATTAATACAAGAATACATAATCCTGTATATAGAACAGTATTATTAGATTTAAATCCACTTGCAAATTTTATATATAATTTAAGAAATGTATTAATTTATAGTAGTTCACCAGTAGGACTTTGGACAGTAATTTGGTTCTTTATAGGAGTTTTACTTACTGCGCTTGGAATTAGAACTATATATAAATATGAAAATACATATGTGAAGGTGATGAAATAATGAAAAAACAAGAAATAGCAATATCAGTAAATGATTTACATGTGTATTATAGAGATATGAAAAGATTTTCTCTTAAAAAAGGTTTTAAAGATAAAGGTAGTGGAAAAATCTTTAAAGCAGTAAAAGGGGTAACTTTTGAAGTACCAAAAGGACAAATACTTGGTATTTGCGGTAAAAATGGTAGTGGTAAAAGTACATTATTAAGAGCAATATCAGGAATATTTTCACCAGATAAAGGTAGTATTAATTTACATGGTAATACAATATCATTACTATCAATTGGTGTAGGATTTCAAAAAAGATTAACAGGATATGAAAATATTTATTTATCAGGTATGTTACTTGGCTATAATAAAGAACAAATAGATGAAAAGGTAGATGAAATAATAGAATTTTCAGAACTTGGAGATTTCATTTATAGACCTGTTAGAAGTTATTCAAGTGGAATGTACTCTAAACTTGCTTTTTCAATAACAGCAATATTAGAAACTGATATAATGTTAATAGATGAAGTTTTAAGTGTAGGAGATATACATTTTAAAGAAAAAAGTTATAACAAAATGAAAGAATTAATAAGTGATTCAAATAGAACAGTAGTAATCGTATCACATAGTACAAATACAATAGTAGATTTATGTGATAAAGTTATTTGGCTACATGATGGACTAATAAAAGATCAAGGTGACCCAGCAAAGATTATGGCTAAATATGAAGAATTTATGAGAGAAAATGCATAAAAAGTAGGGTGATAAAATGAATATTTATGATTTTGATGGAACAATTTATGATGGAGATTCTTGTAAGGATATAGTTAAATTTGGATTAAAAAAACATTTTAAAATAACTATTGAATCAGTAAAAAAAGCAAAAAAATTAAATAAAGATTATAAAAGAGGACTAGTTGAATTTGAAAAAGTAAAAGAAGAATTACTATCATTTATATTTAAAATTCCTAATTATCCTAAATTTGTAAATGATTTTGTTACAACACATATGAAAAAAATAAAACCTTGGTATATGTCAAGAAAAACAGCAAATGATGTAATAGTATCAGCATCATATGAACTTTGGGTTAATTTATTTGCTAGAAATTTAGGTGTAAAATATGTTATCGCGACAAAGACTGATTTAGAAGGAAAAATAATTGGTAGAAATTGCAAAGGTGATGAAAAAGTAAGAAGAATAAGAGAAATATTTCCAAATGCAATTATATCTTGTGCATATAGTGATTCATCAACTGATATTCCATTACTTAATTTAGGTAGTATAGCATATGTAGTTGAGGGTAAAAAACTTATTACATATAAAAGAGGATATAAATTTAAAAATAATAAATAGATATGTATGAAATATTACATATTTTTTATTTTAAATATTTTATAAATTATTGATAATTAAACTAAATTATTTTATACTATTTATAGGAATAAATAGGGTAAATGTTTTTAAGGAGTTGAAAAAATGTTTCAGATTACTGATATTTATTGGCAAAGAGTAAATTTACATATTGTTTTTGATAAAAGTTTAAAAGGATATAATATATATTTAGTAAGTGATATTATAGGTGTTAAAAAATTTTTAAAATTAAAATCAAATAATAACGAATTAGTAATAAATATAACAAATACACCAGAAGGTCAGATGCTAACTAAAGGAAAATGGAAATTAGTAATTGATAAAGAAGAAATAAATACTTTTAAAGAATATTTAAAAATATTTGATAAATTAAAAAATAATGTTTTAGTAAAAGATGATTTATTATCTATTTTAGATGATAAATCAAGAATATTTAAATATCGTGGTGGTGCATATGCTTATATTGTAAATTTTAGTATGGATATTGAAAATAACTTTTATATTTATACAAATTTTATGGTAGAAAATAGAAAATGGAAAAGATTTTCTACTTTTAGAGAAAGTGGAAGATTTGTTGGAAAGTTAAAAATTTTATTTAAAAAGTTATATGTTTTTTTAATTAATTTTTATTATTATATATCAAAAATTTTTTCTATTTTTCATAATAAGAAAAATGTATTATTTTTAACTACTAATAGTGATAAATTAACAGGTAATTTAAAGATATTGTATGATAGTATTAAAAAAAGTGAATGTAATAAACTAGTTCATTCAAAAGATAATTATAGTAGTAAAAATAAAAATATATTTATTAGAATAGTAAATTATTTAAGATCTATATTTTTAATATCTATATCTGATGTAATAATTATAGATAATTATGTAAGTTTACTTACACATCTATATATTACTAAGAATACTAAAATTATTCAATTATGGCATGCTGGTGTTGGATTTAAAGCAGTGGGCTATGCAAGATTTGGTATAGAGGGTTCACCACATCCATATGTATCAGGACATAGAAAATATAATTATGTTATTGTGGATAATGAAAATTTAATAGATGTATATAAAGAAGTTTTTGCAATAAAAGAAAGTGCATTCAAAGCATATGGTATGCCTAGATTAGATGGATATTTAAATAAAGAAACAATTAATAAAGTAACTCATAAACTTTATAAAATAAATAAAAATTTTGAAAATAAGAAAGTAATATTGTTTTCACCAACTTATAGAGGTAGTGGAAGTGAAACTGCTTTTTATGATTGTTCATTATTAAATCAACAAAAAATATATGAATTTTGTAAGAAAAATAACTTTATTTTTATAATAAAAATGCATCCATTTATTAAAGATAAAATAAATATAAATGAAGAATATAAAGATATAATAATAGATTATTCAAACTTAGAAATTAATGATTTAATTTATGTAAGTGATATTATGATTACAGATTATTCATCTTGTGCATATGAGTTTTCATTATTTAATAGACCTTTAATATTTTATAGATTTGATAAATCATTATATGAATATTTAAGACCTATGCATACAATAGAATCATTTACTAAAAAGCAATATGAAGTTAAAACATTTGATGAACTTATGGATGTATTAGAAAAAAATAAAGATGTTAATATAAAAGAAAGATTTAACAATTTAAAAAAGGTAGAAAACAATAATAGTTGTGGGAAAATAAAAAAGTTATTTTTGGAGAAATAATATGAAAAAAGTCATTTTAAAAATATTAATAGTTATTATGAACATAATTTATTCAATTATGAAAATTTTACCTGTACAAAATAAAATTGTAATGATAAGTAGACAATCTAATAACATAAATTTAGATTTCAAATTACTTGGAAAAGAATTAGAAAAAAAATATAAAATTGTATATTTATGTAAAACATTAGATGGAGGGGTAAATTCTAAATTTTTGGATAAAATAAAATATGGATTTCATATATTTATTCAAATGTATCATTTATCTACATCAAAGGTATGTATATTAGATTCATATTGTATAGCAGTAAGTGTACTTAAACATAAGAAAAAACTAACTGTTATTCAAATGTGGCATTCAATTGGAACATTAAAAAGATTTGGATATACAGCACTTAATAAATATGAGGGTAGAAGTTCAGATATAGCAAATATTATGAAAATGCATCGTGGATATGATATTGTATTTGCATCTTCAAAAGAATATAAACAACATTTATCAGATGGATTTAACGCGCCAATAGATAAAATAAAAACATTTACATTACCAAGAGTTGATTTACTAAGTGATAAAAAATATGCAAAAGAAGTACAAAATAAGATTTTAAAAAAATATCCACAATTATCAAAAAAGAAAAATATTGTTTATGCTCCAACGTTTAGAACTGATGAATCAAATTTTAATAAAAAATTAAATGAATTAATTCAATATATAGATTTCAATAAATATAATTTTATTTTGAAATTGCATCCATTATCAAAGGTATCAATTTCTAATGAAAAAGTATTAAATGATAAAGATTTTAGCACATTTGATATGCTTTTCATCGCGGATAAATTAATTAGTGATTATTCATGTGTTATTTATGAAGCAGGTATTAGAAATATACCATTATACTTTTATAATTATGATATAGATAAATATTTAAAGTCACGAGGACTTGCAATTGATTATGATGAATTACCTGGATTTAAAGAAAAAGATGCTAAAAAATTAGCAATTGATTTAGATAAAAAATATGATATAGAATATTTAAAAAAATTTATAAATAAATATGTTGAAAATACAAGTGATTGTACTAAGAAAATTGTTAAAGAAATAGAAAAATATATGGGAGAGTAGAATGAAATATAGTTTTATAATATTAATAGATGATGAAAAAAAATTAGAAAATAAATTAAAAGAAATTTCTTCAATAAAAGATTTACAAATTATTTTAATAGGAGAAGAAAAATATAAAGAAAAATATTCAAATTATGAATATTATATTGATAATATAGAAAATTATTCTAAATCTTTAAATAAAATTTTATCAAAAATAAAAGGTAAATATATTAATTTTAGTTTATCAAACTCAATTATAACTAAAAAAGATTTAAAAAATATAACTAATATAATAGAAAGTACTGATTCTAAAATTTATGCTGTAAATGAATATAAAAAGTTTTTAGGAGTAAAATTAAAAAAATATAATGATGATTATTTAAAAATATCTATTAATGATAATTATAGTGAATTTACTCTTAATATAGATGGTTATTTCTTTAATAAAAATATAATAAAAAATAAATTATTTAATGAAAAATTAGAAAATATGGGACTTGTTGATTATGTAATTAAAATTATTAATGAAAATAAAAATTATATAAAAATATATAACAGTCATGTATGTATCAATAATGCACAAATAACAGATTATACATCTAAATATATTATTGAAAGAAAATGGTATTTTGATTATATAAAATATGTTCAAAAACTATTAAAAGATAATAGTGATAATTATTATATACAAAATATATCATATTATTTAATCTTAATTAGATTTATGGCTGTTACTGGTAAAAAAACAAATGTTATTAAAGATGAACTACCTGAATTTTTTGATTTAGTTAAAAATTGTTTAACATATATTTCAGATGATATAATTTTAAATTTTTCAAGTGATAAAATATCTAAATACAATAATAACATATTTATGGATTTTAAAAACGAAAATTATTATGAAGAATTAAAGAAAAATCATTTAGTAATTGAAAATTTAGGAAACTTACCAATTGTTATAAGCGCGATTAACAATGAAAAAGATACAATTAATTTTGATTGTAGTTTTAATTGTCTTAAAGTACTTGATAAAAATATTAAAATAATTACTAAATTTAATAATAAAGAAATAAAAATTCATCAAAACTATGTTTATTCTGATACTAGATTTTTTGGAGTATGTTTTAATAAAAAATATACATTTGATTTTAAAATAAAAAAAGAAGAAATTAAAAATAATTCAAAATTAAAATTTTATTTAACAGATGGAGAAGAAACAAAAGAGTTAAAAATTGAATTTGATAAACCACAATCTAGATTTTCTAATTCATTTCCTCATGGATATTATTTATATTCTAAAAAAGATGCTATATATAAAAATCAATCTGCATTAGTATTTAAAAAAGTAAATTTTATAAAAAAATGTAAACAAGAATTAAAATTATATTACGATTTTTTAACAAAAAGTAGTAAAAAATTATCAATTGTTTCTATATTAATTAGATTAATGTATTATATTAGTAAACCATTTTATAAAAATGTAAGAATATGGATTACAAATGATAAATTATATAAAGGTGGAGATAATGGAGAATATTTTTATCAATATTGTTATAAAAAGAATAAAGATAATAAATCTATTAGATGTTATTATGTAATTAGTAAAGATGCATATGATTATAAAAGATTAAAAAAGCAAAAATATGTATTAAAATTTAAATCTTTAAAATCATTAATAATTGCTTTAAATAGTGAATGTGTATTTGCTACTCATGCTAATGCTATTGCTTATATTGGCTTTTCTTCAAAAATAGAGAAATATTTTAGAGATTTATTTAATTTTGATATTTTTTGTATTCAACATGGAGTATCTATTGGTCAATTAACTCAATCTGAGAATAGATTAAGAATTAATACTAAATTATATTTTGTATCAGGTAATTTAGAATATACAAATATGGAACAAAAAGAATATGACTATAAAGATTATAATTATATTAAAAAAACAGGTTCTCCAAGATATGATGGCCTAGTAAATAAAGAAAAGAAACAAATATTAATAACTCCTACTTGGAGAAGAGAATTTGCAAATGAAGAAACTAATACAGGAAGTACTAGAAAATATTATGATGAATTTAAAAAAACAATATATTTTAAAATATATAATGATTTAATTAATAATAAAAAATTAATTGATGTTGCAAAAGAAAATGGTTATGAAATATTATTTTTATTACATCCAACTCTTACATCACAAGCAAAAGATTTTAAATCAGATTATGTAAAAATATTAACTGCAACAGAAGAGAATAGTTATGAAAAACTACTTACTGAATCAAGTTTAATGGTTACAGATTATTCTGGTGTACAATTTGATTTTGCTTATATGAAAAAACCAATATTATATTTTCATCCATCAGCATTACCTCCATATATAGTTACAGATATATTTGATTATGAAAAAGATGCATTTGGTCCTATAATTAAAACAACAGATGAATTAGTAAATGAATTATGTAATAAAATAAAAAATGGTTGTAAAAATGAAGAAAAATATATAAAAAGAGCAAATAAGTTCTTTATATATGATGATTTTAATAATTGTAAAAGAGTTTATGATGAAGCAATAAAATATTTTGAAGAAAGGAATAATAATGAAAAAGCATAATGGAGTAATAGGATTCTGGAAATTTGTATTTTGTATAATTATTTTAATATTTCATGTTGGAATAGAACAAAAATATTATAAAATAGGTACAATATTATTTAGATACGGAAGTATTGGTGTAGAATTTTTCTTTTTAGTAACAGGATATTTATTTGCAAAGGGTGTTGTAAAAGAATTAAAAGAAGATAAATCTAAAAATAGTATAGGTAAAGATACATTTAATTTTATATTAAAAAAATTAAAGACATTATTTCCTTATATATTAGTAGCATTTATTATAGATTTTATTTTACAAATTATAATAGGTAAAATGAGTACTAAACAATATATATTTACTATATTTGATGTAACTTTATTATCAATGTTTGGTTTTAAAAGAAAAACTGCATTAATAGGGCAATCATGGTATATTTCAACTATGCTTATTTCTATGGCATTATTATATCCACAAATAAAAAAATATAAAGAAAATTATTTCTATTTAATTGCTCCATTAACAATTTTATTTGTATCAGGTATACTTTTTCATTATAGTAATAGTTTAAGGACTCCTGAAATGTGGTTAGGATTCACATATAAAGGTACAATTAGAGGATATTTAGAGATTTGTATAGGAACAGTTATTTATTCTGTTACTCAAAAATTTAAGCAAATTAATTTTAATAATTTAGGTAAAATATTATTAACATTAATAGAATTATTTGGATTTGTATCCACTATTTTAATGAGCAATTTTTATCCTAATACTTCATATGACTATATATTATTAATTTTATTAAGTGTATCTATTTTAATAGCATTTAGTGAAAAAACAATTGAGTTTAATTTATTTAATAATAAAATATTTTATTTTCTTGAAAGATTAAGTTTACCAATTTATTTATTACATCATCCTATAATAAAATTTTTTGATAATTATACGAGTAATTATTATATTGAATTAATTTGTGTTATAGTAATTACATTAGTTCTTTCATATATAACAGTTTTGTTAATAGATTATTTAAAAAGTAAAGATTACTATATTCCAAAATTAAAAAGTTATATTATAAAGGAATGCTAGACTTAAATATTTATATATGTTAAAATTTAAGTATATTAGGAGGTTTAAATATGAAAAAAATAGCCATTATATTTGCAGGTGGAGCAGGTCAAAGAATGGGTGCAGAAATTCCAAAACAATTTTTAAAAGTTCAAGGAAAAGAAATTTTAATTCATACTTTGGAATTATTTGAATCAAATCAGAATATCGATGAAATATATGTTGCATGTATAAAAGATTATATTGATTTTGTTAATGATTTAGTAAAAAAATATAATGTCTCAAAAGTAAAAAGAGTTTTTCCAGGTGGTATAACTGGACAAGATTCAATATTTATTGGTTTAAGTGAAGTAAAAAAGGATAATGATAATGCAATAGTTTTAATTCATGATGGTGTAAGACCACTTGTAAGTGAAGAAACAATTAATTCATGTGTAGATAGTGTAATGAAATATGGTTCTGCGATTACCACAACACCTTGTTTTGAAACTCCAATTAAAAGTGTAAGTGGTGAAAGCGTAGAAGAAATGCCAGAAAGAAAGATTATGTATACTGCACAAGCACCTCAATGTTTTTATTTAAATGATATTTATGAAATGCATTTAAAAGAAAGAAAAATAAATCCTAATTATGATGGAATAGTAGATTCTTGTGGACTAATGTTTAAAAATGGAATTAAATGTCATTTAGTAGAAGGCAATAGAGGAAATATAAAAGTTACTACACCGGAAGATTATTGTACATTACTTGGAAATTATGCATCTGTTGATTATAAACAATTATTAGAACTTGAAGAAAGTAAAAAAAAACAAGAAAATGAGAAAAAATTAGTTTTAAAATAATTATAGGAGTTAAAATGAAATATTCAAAAATTATTGATGAGGATACAAAAGAAATTATAGACTTTTGTGATTCTAAATTATTAGTAAAAAAATTAAAAAATAAAACTGTTTTAATAACAGGAGCATCTGGTATGATAGGTTCTTATTTTGTATATACTATATTAAAATTAAATGAATTATATGATACAAATACTAAATTAAAATTATTTGTAAGAAATCCAAATAAAATAGATGATTATGCAAAAAATAATAAAAATGTAGAGGTTATAGTTGGTAATGTTATTGAACCTATACAAATAGATGGAAAAGTTGACTATATTATTCATGCTGCTTCTCCTGCTAGTCCTAAAATAATGAGTAAAGAACCAGTTGAAACAAATTTTGCAAATACATTAGGTGCCGCTAATACTTTGATACTTGCAAAAAATAAAAATGTAGAAGGTTATTTATTTATATCATCACGTGAAATATATGGAGAGCCAATGGAAGGACAAGAATTATTTATTGAAGATGGACCATTAGGTCAAGTAAATCCATTAGTTCCAAGAAATGGTTATGCAGAGGGTAAAAAAGCAGCAGAAAATATGTGCTCTGGTTTTAAAGAAGAATATGGACTTAATACTAAAATAGTAAGACTTGCACATACTTATGGACCAGGGATGTCAATTTATGATGGAAGAGTACAGGCAGACTTTTTAAATAATATTGTACATAATCAAGATATTATATTAAAAAGTGATGGTTCTTCAATTAGAACATATACTTATATAGCAGATGCAATAAAAGCAATGTTTCTAGTTTTATTTAAATCAAAAGATTTAGTTTATAATATAGCAGATGAAGATTCAAAAACATCAATTAAGCATTTAGCAGAAGTTTTAGTTAATTTAAATCCTGAAAAAGAATTAAAATTAGTTTTTGATATTCCAAAAGAAGCACCAAAAGGAACGGCTTCATTTAAAAATGGAATATTGTCAACTGATAAAATTCGTAATGAATTAGGATGGAAACCAAAATATAATATAGAAGAAGGATTTAGAAGAACAGTTCTTCATCTAGAAGAAACATTAGATTTAGAACAAGAAAAAAAGTTAATAAAAAAATAGATGTGTAAACAAAAAAGTGTTGACATATCTTTTTTTTTATAGTAATATTATTGAAAGAGAAGGGAGTGAATACAAATGGCTGTTAAAATAAGACTTAAAAGAATGGGCGCTAAGAAAAGACCATATTATCGTTTAGTAGTTGCTGATTCAAGATCTAAAAGAGATGGAAATGTAATTGAATCTATTGGAACTTATATGCCACTTGAAGCAGAAAAATATAATGTTAATAAAGAATCTGCATTAAAATGGCTTAAAGAAGGAGCACAACCTACTGATACTGCTAAAAGTATTTTAAGTGAAGTAGGTGTTATGGAAGAATTCCATAATTCTAAAAAATCCAATAAATAATGAATTTAGTTGAATTTTCAGAGTTAGTAGTAAAAAAACTAGTTAAAGAACCAGATTTAGTTAAAGTACAGCAATTTGAAAGTGATGATGAAACAGTTATTGAAATTGTTGTATCTGAGAGTGATATGGGTAGAGTAATTGGTAAAAAAGGAAAAATTGCTACTAGCATTAAAACATTAATACAAGCAAAAGCTTATAATGATGGAAATAAAAAAGTAAAAGTAAATATAGATTCATTTTAATAAAATGCTAACACAATGTTGGCATTTATTTTGTAATATAATCTTGAAAAAAATAACAAATATATGTATAATACGTTTTAAGAAAAAGAGGTGCAAGATGGATTATTATAATCAAATATTATCAGAGGAATTTTTTCCATATATGGATATGGGAATTGAAGAGAGAAATTTTTATTTAAATTTATTATTACATACAAAAGAAATATCTGATAGTCAAAATAATGTATCAGATAATTCAAATACTTCATATGATATTGAGTATTTAAATTTAGTATATATTTTAGGTAAGAAAAATAAAGAAAATTCACTTATTAAATTTGAAGGAACGATTACTAATAAAGATGAAAATAGAATAATAAGAGGAAGAATATTTAAAAATAAAAATACTTTTACAGTAAAAACTTATTTTTATAGAACTAGTGGATATATAGAAGAAGATGATTCTGATTATTTAGTAATAGATGAATTTAATATTAGCAAAGATAAAATTACAAGAATATCAATGTATGAAGATAAAACATTTGAAGAAGAAATTACTCTTAGTACTGAAAGTGAAATAGAAGACTATATTATAAGTAAAATAGGAGTAACAAGAAAAAAACAAAAGTAAACAATTTTGAAAAGTTTACTTTTTTATTTTTTTAAATTTATTAAATAATAATGTAATTAAAGTTAAAACAAATAAAATAATAAGAACACTAAATGGAAACCAAATATATTTATAAGATTCAACAAAATCATTTTTAGAAAACAATAATACAGGAATAGAAAATATTATAGCCATAATAATTAAATTAAATATTCTACTTTTTTTCTTATCTAAATTAAATGTATCTTTAATATTATTAAATATAAACAAAAGTACCATATTAGCAGAATTAATAATAAATAAAATCCACAGCATTATACTAATATTTTCAATTGAATCTAAAAACTTAAATATATTAATTCTTTTTAATGTAGTGTAAATAGGATAGTCAAATAAATTGTTAACATTTACACCTGAAACACCAATAGTTGTAAACATAGATAAAAATGAAGTAATAAAAGAAATACAAATCATAAAATAATAATATTTAGTAAATTTATTATTATCAACAATTTGATTATACTTTATTGCTTGTAAAAATATTAAAGGTAATGAAAAATAAACAGCATATACAATAGATGATATAAATATATTTTTACTACTTGCAGAAATTAAAGGTAAAAAATTATCAATATTAACTTGTGGAATTAAACTAAAAAAATCAAATAAAAATATAGCCAAAGATATAAAAAATGATATAGTAGAAACTCTAATAGTAGTCTCAATTCCTTTTGAAGCAGTATTAAAAGTTACTACTAAAATTATTAATAAAATTATAAAATTAGGAGTTTGTATTAAATATTCATTTGATAAAAATAAAGTAAGTCTATATGTTAAAAATATGTACATAAGAATAGCACCTATTAAAAATAAAATATTTATAATATATGAAAAACCTTTAAAATCATTTTTAATTTTACTAGTTAAAGTTAAATCTTTATGACTTTTAAAACTAAGTAATACAATATAAGAAATAATTAAACTAATAACAAAGCCAATTAAAATAGATATTAATGATGATGTTTTAGAATAATTAATTATATAAGCACTAAAAGCACCATAAAATGGTGAACTAGTAAGCGCTAGTATCATAGTAGATAAACCAAAACTATTTATTTTTTCATCTTTTTCTCTCATTTTCTAACTTCTCCTATATATTTAATAGTAGTATTAGTATTTACTTTAACTTTTATATTACTTAATTTATTATTCCAATCATCATTTTCAAAATCAAAATAATTTTTATCATGTTTATATATATAATTTCCAATACCAATAAAATCAGTTTTATTTTCTTTTGCAATATTAACTACATTATTAATATTTTCATTTATATATTCGCTTGCAAGATTATTTAATTTTTCAATTGTTTTATTATCAGTTAAATCATATTTACAACTATAACTATTAATTTTACCTGTTATTTTAGTATTAATATTAAATACTTCATTTTTCCATTTAAAATTAGATTTTATAAAATAAATATTTAATGAAAAATTATCATTATTTTCATTTTCATTACATGGAATATTAATAACAGTTTCTTCTACATTATTAGTTATAATATTATAAAAAACGCCTTCTTTATCATCTAATTTAAATTTATTTTGATTATCATCATAAATAATAATATCTTGTAAATATAAAGTATCTTCATCATTATTCTTTTTAATAGTTAAATTAGGATATATTGGAGTAAGTCCAACTTCTAACTTTTTATACATATAATCTAAAAATGAAGTAGGGGTAGATGTTGAAAATATTTTATTATTAAAGTCCATCATATCTTTTATAAATAATGCAGAACCATCATCTTTTTTATTCATATTAAATATTTTATCTTTATCTTCATTACTTACAGTATATAAATAAAAATTCATTTTTGATTTAGGTTCTCTTAAAAAGTAATCATAAAAATTTATATTATTTTTAATAATATTATCAGTTATCACTACTACTTTTAAATGAGATAAAAATATATCTTTATTTGAAAGTTTTGATATTTCTGCAATACATTCTTCAATAGTTTCACCCTCTGTTGTAACAACTTTAATAACAGTTTTTTCATCATTTTCAATTAATTGTGAAGTTATCTTAAATTTATCATCTTCATAATCAATTAATATACCACTAATAATTAATAAATCATCTACTTCAATATAATCAAAACAACCACTTAACATAAAAATTAGACTAATTATAATTAATATTTTTTTCATTTTAATCCCCTTTGTTTATATTTTGTACTAAAAGTCCTTTCTTTATTAGTTCTTTCTTAGGTTTATTAATATAAACTGCAAAATTATTTAAAAATGGTTTTCCAAATGATTTAATACTACAAAGTTTAGTAATAATAAATATAAATCCAAAAAGTATTCCAATTATTCCAAAGAATGAAGATAATATCATTAAAAAGTATCTATTAACTCTAATAAAAGATTGGAAATCATGATATACAAAAAATATAGAACAAATAGCAGTAACTGAAATTACAATAACCATAATTGGAGATACAATTCCTGCTGCTACGGCCGCATCTCCTAAAACAAGAGCACCTAATATTGAAAGAGATGTACCTCTTGATGTGGGGGTTAGAGCATCTGCTTCATATAAAAGTTCAAATGTAAAAAGTAAAATGAATGCTTCAATTATCGCAGGGAAAGGAACACCAGATCTTTGAAGTGAGAAATTAATAAGTAAATCTGTTGGTAACATTTGCTGGTCATATGTAATTAATGACAAGTATACAGCAGGTGCAAAGATTGTTATAAAAAATGCCATCATTCTAATGAATTTTACAAATATTGCAAAAGGTTTCTTTTGATAATTATCTTCATCATAATAAAAGTAATCAACAAAAAAGGTAGGAATAATTAACGCGTTATTTGAGTTTTCACTAATAATACAAATTTTTCCCTCTGTTAAAGACTTAGCAATAGTATCTGGTTTTTCAGTTGATTTAATAGTTGGAAATAATGTTTTATTTTCTTTATTTATTAAATCTTTAATATAATAAGTATCTAATACTTTACTTGATTTAATATTTTCTACTTTATCAATTACATTATTTAATAACTCTTTATCAACAATTGAGTCCATATACATAATTGATACTCTTGTTCTAGTACTACTACCTAGAACTAATTCTTTTATATGTAAATCTTTATCTTTAATTCTTCTTCTAACTAGCCCAATATTTGTATTATAATTTTCATTGAACGCATCTTTTGGTCCTTTAATAGTAGGTTCACTTGTAGGTTCTGTAACACCTCTATCTAAAAGTGCTTTTGTTTCCATTGCTATTATTTCATCTTTATAAATAATAACAGTAAAACCATCAAATAAATAATTAAATACATCACTTTCTTTAATACTTATAAAACTAATAGATGGAACATAATTTTCTATATCATGTTTTAAAGATGTGATAAGTTCACTTTTAAATAAACTTCTATCTGCTAGATAATTAAGTACAAAATCATTAGATTGAACAGAAGAAGAAACTGTTTGTATATTAACTACATAAACTTTATTCATACCAAAAGACATCTCTTTTATTTGGATGTCTGGCATAAATTCTTTTGAATTGTATATTTCATCTATTATTTTCATATTATTATTGTGGCTTATATTTATTAAAAAATGTATTTTGTGACTAATTTTTCTAAGTTGCATATTTTATTATAGGGAGGGACAAATGTCATGTTTAATAATTATAAAGAAATAGTTACAAAGGCAATTATTGGTAAAGGGAAAAAGACATTTAAAAATGAATATGAAATAAATATAGATAAAGAGGCTGATACCGTACTTGGCTGTTGGGTTATAAATCATAACCTAAAAGGAGTTAAGGATGGAGACCATATAAAAATTAATGGTAGTTATGATATAAATATTTGGTATAGTTATGATAACAATACTAAAACAGATGTGGTAAGTAAAAGAATGTTTTATGAAGAAAGAGTAAAGGTACGTGTAAAAGATAATTCATCATTAGATGATGATAGTGAAATAATTATTAGAAGTCTTAAAAATCCTACTTGTGTAGATGTAAGTAATGAAGATAAAACTATTAAATATACAATATCAAAAGAACTTGGTATTGAAATAGTAGGAGACCAAAAAATAAGAATACCTGTATCAAATAATGAAGATGATTATGATATTATTATAGATGAAGAAGAAATAAATAAAGAAATAGATAAACAAGTTAATGTAAATTATTTAGAAGATAAAAATAAAGATAAGGAAGAAGAAAATAAACAGTGATGAACTGTTTTTTGTTTGATTTAATAATAAATGTGTTAAAATATAAATAGGAGAATGTATGAATAGAGAAGAAATATTAAAAATATTAAAAAAATATAATTTAGATGCTAAAAAATATGTAGTAATTAGTGGTGCTGCTATGGTGTTATATGGATTTAAAGATGAAACTCCTGATATAGATATAGCAGTAACTAAAAGTTATTATAAAGAATTACTAGAAAAATATGATTGTGTACTTGAAAATATAGATAAGAATGGTAATAAAGCATATTTAATAGATGATACTATTAACTTTGGAATAAATTATTATAGTAGAAGTAAAGAATATATTGAAAAGATACCTGTTCAAAGATTAAAAGACTTAATTAGTTTAAAACAAAAGTTAAACAGAAAGAAAGATAGAGAAGACTTAAAATTAATATTTGAAAAAATGAAATAAAGTCTTTTTTTGATGCATAAAATTAATGAAAAGTCAAATTGACAAAAATGTAAATTGTTGTATAATAGTTTTTAATCATTTTAGAAATGATGAAAGGAAGAATAAACATTTATGCAAAATAGTAAGTGTATCAAAGAATGTCTTGATAAACTATTAAGTAACAATGACACAGTATTTATAGTACCACATAATAGGCCAGATTTTGATGCATTAGGTGCTTCAATTGGTATGTCATTAATTTGCAAAAAGAATAAAAAGAAAAGTTATATAGTAATTGATGATAATTATGAAACTTTAACATCAAGTATAAAGAAAATGATTTATGATATAAAGTCAGATTTTGAATTAATAAAGTCAAGTGAAATTAATAAGTTAATAACTGAAAAATCTTTATTAATAGCAGTTGATGTAAATAAAGATTATTTAGTTTCAGTAAATAATTATTTAGAAAACTTTAATGATATTTTTATACTTGATCACCATATGACTGATGAACATACTATTAAAACACCATATACTTTTATAGATCATAAACTTTCTAGTGCAAGTGAAGAAGTTAGTAGATTAGTATTTCTTTATGGGGCTAAATTAAACCCTGATTATGCTAATTATTTACTAGCAGGAATTATATTAGATACAAATAAATTAAGTAAGAATACTGCTGCTAGTACTTTATCAGTAGCAGCAAAATTAGTTGAAAAAGGAGCAGATCCTACAATTGCTAATAATTTATTCTTAGAAGATTATGAACATGATAGAGCAATACAAAGACTTGTTGATAATACAGATTTTCCAACTTATGTTTATGCTATTGCAACAGATTCAGATAATAGTGTAAAAATGTTTGAGTCAGAAGATATTGCAAAAGCAGCAGATTATTTACTTAAATATAATGTAAACGCAACATTTGCAATAGCAAGAATAGATGAAGACACAGTTTCTATTAGTGCAAGAGGAAAAGGAAGTATAGATGTATCTAAAATAATGAGATTGTTTGGTGGAGGGGGAAACGAATTTTCAGCAGCAGCAAGAGTAAAAGGAAAAAGTATTAGTGAAATAAAAGAAGAGTTAAATGAAATATTAAATCCATCAAATTATATGAAATGTGAAGAAATGGAAAAATTAACATTATCTTTAAATTATTAATATGTAAAAAAATGTAAAGTAAAATTGAATTTAAATATTTAAAATGATAATATTGATATGGATGTGGTAGTATGAATAAAATTTCCATATTAATATTTAGTGAATAAAGAGTATATTTTTTGTACTCTTTTTTAGTTTAGGGAGTGTGTATGAAAAGTCAAATTACAAATGAAAAATTAAGATTAATGGTATTTAAAAGTGCACTTGAACTTGGACAAAAAGTTGATGAAAATTTATTACAAATATATGGACTTGATAAAGATAAATATACTTTTATAGTTCCAATTAAAGAATATTTTTTTGAAGATGGACATTTAAAAGTAGAAATTAATGAAACTGTAAGAGGAAAAGATTTATTTATTTTAACTGATATAGGTAATTATTCACTTGAATATAAAATGCATGGTTTTATAAATCATACAAGTCCAAATGATTTAATTGCTGAATTAAAAGATGGTATTGGTGCATGTAGTTGTCATGCACAAAATATTAACATTATAATGCCACTTTTGTATGCAGGAAGACAACATAGAAGAAATAATAGAGAAAATTTAACTTGTGGTGCCACGCTAAGAGAACTTGATAATATGAGTAGAGTTAAAAGTTTTATAACATTTGATGCACATGACCAAGGAGTAGAGCATGCAATACAAAGTATGGAATTTAATAATTTTTATGCTACTAACAACATATTAACAAATTTTATAAATGATTTAACAAAAGAAGATTTACAACATTTAGTTTTTGTAGCACCAGATAATGGGGCAACAGGTAGAAGAAATGTTTATTTAAATTCATTTAATAGTCCTTATATAAAAAGAGAAGCAGGAAGTTTTATTAAACAAAGAGATTATAATAATTTTGTTGATGGAAAATATCCAATTATTTCTCATGATTATTCTGGAAATAATGATTTAACAGGAAAAACTGCTATTGTAACAGATGATATGATATCAAGTGGTGGTAGTATGTTTGATGTTATAGATGAGTTAAGAAAAAGAAATATAAATAAAATATATATTATTGTAACTTATGCATTATTTACAAGAGGTGTAGATAAATTTGATAAATATTATGAAGAAGGTAAATTAGATGGAGTATATACTACAAATTTATCTTATATAAGTGATGAATATAAAAATAGAGAATGGCTACATGTATGTGATTGTTCAAATACACTAGCAGAAATTATTTATAATATTCATAATGATGCATCAATTACAAATATTTTAAGAGATAGATCTGTTCCTGTAAAATTATTAGAAAGAAAATTTAAACAATAAAGTTTTAAGAGAAAAATCTTAAAACTTTTTTTGTAAAGGTTGTGTTAAACATAATGACTGATAAATAAAAAGGTGGTATAATTAAAATAGCCAAACAAAAGATAAAGGAAGGAGATATCCTTAATCAACTAGTCTATCTTTATCTTTGTTTGG
>CANRJN010000011.1 GCA_947630945.1 uncultured Bacilli bacterium
TTGATATATATATATATATATACGATATAATAAGGTGGTAAAAAATAAACATAATAAAAATAGAAAGAGGTATTTAAAAATGAAAGATAAAAAAGGTTTCACATTAGTAGAGTTACTTGCTGTTATTGCAATATTAGCAATACTTGTAATAATAGCATTACCAAATGTGCTAAGTATGTTTAGAAATGCTAAGAAAAATACATTTACAAATGAAGTACAAAACTTAGTAAGAAGTGCAGAAGATAAATATTTAACAAATTCAATGAATAATGTTAATGGTGAAATGTGTTTTGATAGTAAAAGTAATAAATTAGATATGACAGGAAGAGATAATATAATATATAAAATAAAATTATCAGAAACAGGTAAGTTAACAGAAGTAAGTGTTGCAGATGATAATTATGAGTTAATATTAAAAGAAGAAACAGGAATAAATAGAGCAGAAATAGGAAGTAAATATAAAGTAAATGTGATAAGTGAGGATACAGCAATTATAGGATGTGATAATACTGCATTAAAAGGAGAATATGTAGATAAAAAATTAATAATAAAGAAAGATAATGAAGAAATAAGAACAATACAAATGGAAAAAAATATAACTACAACAATAGATAAAGAGAGTGGTTTATCATTAATAAATTGTAATAATGGAATAGAAATAAGTGAAGAGAATGAAAAGATAAAATTTGATAATGTATTAGTTGCTAATTCAGTATGTAATTTTAGTAATGATTTAAGTAATGTTGCAGATAATTTAGATGATACACAAAATAATATACTTTTAATAGATGATATAAATTTAGATAAACAAGTTATAATAAATAACCCCCTTACAATTGAAATGAATGGTAAATCTATAAATTCATCTTTTGATGATAATGCTATTGAAAATAATTCAAATTTAACAATTAAAAATAGTAGTGAAAGTGAATCTTCAATAGTTGCCATAGAAGCAGTAATTTGGAATAATGAAACTGACACTTTAAATTTAGATAATGTTAAAATAATATCTACTGATAAAAATGGTTTTAGTGCAGTATCAAATTTTGGTAAATTAATAGTAAAAAATAGTCATATAGAGGGTTCATATGGAATTGGATGGAATGAATCACAAACTGCAACATTTGATATATATGATAGTGAAATAATTGGAACAACAGATAATGGAATTTCCTTAAATAGTGCTTCTGGTTCAAGTGGAAATATATATAACTCAACTGTAACAGGAAAATTGTCTGCGCTTCTTTCTGGTAGTAAAGGAACAATAAATATATATTCAGGAACATTTATAGGAGAAACAGAAAATGGAGTTTTTAATAGTTCAACCGGTACTATAAATATATGTTCAGGAGAAATAAGTGGTGCTATTAATGATTTAAATAATGCTTCAACCGGTACTATAAACTACACCTCAAAAGTAACACTTAAAAATGGTACAACCTCTGGCACAAATATAAATTTAACAGATACTATAACATGCAATTAAAGAATTAAAAGTGGATAAAATTAGTATTTCCACTTTTTATTTTGAATAATTTAAATATCTTTTTCTATTATTGAAAAAACTAATAATATAACTTATAATGTTTATATAGTAAAGGTGAAAGAATGAATAAGGATTATAGTAGAATTGAAAAAGAAAAAGTATTAAAAGAATTTAATAGTTCACTTAGTGGTCTTAAAACAAGTGAAGCAAAAAGAAGACTAAAACAATATGGTTTAAATGAACTTCCAAAAGAAAAAAAGAAAACTAAGATTGAAATATTTATTTCTGCTTTAAATGATCCAATTATTTATGTATTGATAGTTGCATCTATATTATCATTTATAGTAGGTGAAGTAGTAGATGGCTTTGCAATATTATTTATTATTTTAGTAGATGCAATAGTATCTACTATTCAAGAATATAAAGCAGAACAAAATAGTGAAGCACTTAAAAATTTAATAAAAGTAAAAGTTAAAGTAATAAGAGAAAATAAACATTATGAAGTAGATTCATCTACTATTGTTCCAGGAGATATAATTGTAATTGAACCAGGAACTGTAATATGTGCAGATGCAAGACTTTTAACAGTTAACAATTTAACAGTTAATGAATCAATATTAACAGGTGAAAGCATAGGAGTAGTTAAATCATTTGAGCCATCTCGTGAAACTGAGATATCTAAAAAGTGTATGTTATATGCAGGAACATCTGTATTAACAGGTCGTGCTCTTGCAGTGGTAACATCAACAGGTATTAAAACAGAAGTAGGTAAAATAGCAGAAAAAGTAACAACAACAGAAGATACAAAATCACCCCTTACTATAAGAATGGAAAAATTTTCAAAACAAATTACATTAATTATTATAGGAATCTCTATAATAATAGGTATAGTATTATATACAAAAAATTATTCAGCAATAGATATATTTTTATCAGTTGTCGCGTTATCTGTATCAGCAATGCCAGAGGGTTTGCCACTTGCACTTACAATGGCACTTACAATTGGTTCTAATAAAATGAGTAAAAGAAATGTTATTGTTAAAAAATTAAATTCAGTGGAAAGTTTAGGTAGTTGTACAGTCATAGCAAGTGATAAAACAGGTACACTTACAGTAAATGAACAAACTGCTAAAAAAATAATGTTACCTGATAATGAAGAATTTGATATAGATGGAAATGGTTATAATGATATAGGTCATATAATACCAATAAATGACTCAGATATTAAAAATGCAGAATACATATCTACTCTTGGTCTTATTAATAATGAAGCAATGTTAGAAAAAGCAAATGGAAAATGGGACTCTTTTGGAGATTCAATAGATATAGCATTCCTATCTTTATCTAGAAAATTAAAAACAAATAAATTAGAATTCAAAAAATTATTTGAAGTTCCGTATGAATCAGAAAAAAAATATTCAGCAGTAGTTTATAAAAAAGATGATAAAGTTTATTGTACAGCAAAAGGATCATTAGAAGTTATACTTGATTTTTGTAAATATTCATATAAAAATGGTAAACAAAGTAAATTAAATAAAGAAGAAATATTAGAACAAAATGAAGAACTTGCTGCAAGTGGATATAGAGTAATAGCACTTTGTGATGGTGAAATCAAAGAAAAAGAAAAATATAGTGAAAAAGATATAGATGGTTTAAATTTTGTAGGCCTAGTTGGATTTATAGATCCTGTTAGAAAAGAAGCAAAAGCTGCTGTTAAAGAATGTAAAAATGCAGGAATTAAAGTATTAATGATTACAGGAGATCACGCGTTAACTGCATATGCTATTGCAAAAGACTTGGATATGTTAAAAGAAAAAAGTGAAGTTACAACAGGAAGTGATTTAGATTTTTACATTGATGATGAGGAAAAATTTGATGAATTTATAAAAGATAAAAAAGTATTTGCAAGAGTAACACCACTTCAAAAATTAAAAATAGTAGAGTCATTACAAAGACAAGGAGAATTTGTTGCAGTAACAGGAGATGGAGTAAATGATGCTCCTGCTATAAAAGCCGCCAATATAGGTGTTGCTATGGGAAGTGGTACTGATGTTGCAAAAGAAACTGCAAAAATGATAGTAATTGATGATAATTTTGCATCAATAGTAGCAGGGATAGAAGAAGGTAGAAATGCTTACTCAAATATAAGAAAAATATCAATAATGTTATTATCTTGTGGTTTAGCAGAAGTATTATTTTTTGTACTAGCAATTGCATTTAATTTACCAATTCCATTAGTTGCAATACAATTACTTTGGTTAAATTTAGTAACTGATGGTCTTCAAGATATGGCACTTTCTTTTGAAAGAGAAACAGATACTATTATGAAAGAAAAACCAAGAGATACAAAAGAAAGTTTATTTGAACGTGAACTTGTTAAACAAATATTAATATCAGGATTATTTATTGGCGTACTTGTATTCTTTGTATGGTATTTATTAATAAATGAACTTAATATGGAAGTATCTCATGCAAGAGGTTATGTTCTAGCACTTATGGTATTTATTCAAAATATACATGTTATTAATTGTAGAAGTGAAAGTAAAAGCATATTTGATAATAGTTTTAAAAAGAATCCATTTGTATTATTTACAATTGTATCAAGTATTTTATTACAAATTATTATTATGGAAGTACCATTTTTATCAAAATTCTTACAAACATATGAGATACCATATTACAATTTAATCTTATTATTCTTAATTTCTTTACCAATACTTGTCATTATGGAAATATATAAAGATTTAAAAAAGAAGAAAAAGATGGTATAATAATATATTATAAAATAATTAAGGAGATTTTAGATGAAGAAGAATATATTACTACTAATTAATGGTTTTGGTGTTGAAAGAGCAGACTCTTATAATATATATTCTGGTGAGTTAATGCCTAATATGGACAGACTTACTAAAGAAAGAGTATTTGCATCAATACCTAATAATTATTTAGATTATGTTAGTGCATATAGAAATTTTAGTATGGGTATAAATGAACCTTTAACATATAGTGTAATAGAAAACAATATAAATAATGAAACTTTGAATAACGAATTATTAAATAATATTGCAAATGAAGTAAATAATTTAAATTCAAGATTACAAATAATATGTTATTGGGATTCAACTAGTACAATAGATCATTTAGTTGCATATTTAAAAGCAATTCAAATGCAAACTAAAGCAAAAATATATTTACATATTATCCTTTGTCAAAAATCTTTAAATGATTATAAAGACATAGATAGAGGATTTCAAATATTAAATTATGAATTAGGTCCTAATATTAAATTAGGTGTAGTAGTTGGTGAAAATTATATTAAAAGTATGATTGGAATGAAAGAATATGTAAAATGCATTATAACAGAAGCCGGAGAAAAATGGAAAGATTTAGATAAAAAAGTACAAGTATTAATTCAAACTAATACTAAACCATTTGATACAAGAACTTTTTCTGTTAATATTGATTATAAATTTGAAGAAAATGATCAAGTATTATTCTTTAATTATTCAAATGTTGAAATAGATCGTTTTTTACAAGAATTAAATGCACAAAAATATAGAACATTAAATTTAGATACAATTAAATATTATTCATTATTCCCACTTAAATGTACTTTGAAACAAGTTCCATTTATGTATAATTATGCAGTATCATCAAATTACATGTTAAACTCTATAAAAAGTATAAATGCAAAATGTATTGTAATGGATAAGAAAGAAAATTGTGCTAATATAAATTATTATTTTACAGGTCAAAGAAATATAATAGATGAAGATTTAAAATTTCTACCAACAGATGATGGATTTATATATGATCCAAATAAAATGTTAGAAGTAGTAAAATCATGTAATAAAGATTTAATAATTATAAATTATGAAATAAATACATGTAAAACAATAGAAGAAATAAAAGAAAGGCTAACTAAGATAGATGCAGTAATTGGAGTGTTAGATACGTATATAAGAGAAAATCATTATTCAATGTTTATAACTTCATTATATGGATTACAAGTTAATTTATATAATCAAAAGCAAGAATTATGCAAAGTTAATTTTTCTGGAAAAGTTCCACTAATTATTGATGATGAAGTAATAAATCTAGCACAATTTACTGTTTCAGAAGGTTCTTTATATGATCTTGCAAATTCAATTTATCAAAATATAAATAATGATTATAAAATAACAGGTTTAATTAAAAGAAAATCTAGTTTATTATCATTTTTATATAAAAAACCAAAGGAGGAAAAGAAATAATGAAGAAACCTACATTCAAAAGATTTTTTGCTTATCTAATTGATACAATTATTATATCTGCTATTGTTACTATTTTTTCTAGTATAGATTTAATTAATCCATACAAAGAAGAATATGAAACTGCTTATAAGGAATATCAAGAATATACAATGAGTATAGATAATCCAAATGAATTATTAAATGGACAAGAAGTAAATGATTTAACTTATGACTTAACACATTTTGGAATGTATACATCAATTATTAGTTTAGTAGTTTCATTCTTATATTTTAGTATATTCCAATATTATAATAAGGGAAGAACAATTGGAAAAGCCTTATTAAATATACAAGTAGTTTCAACTAATAGTAAAAATTTAAAGTTATCACAAGTTATTATTAGAAGTGCTATTATCAACAGTTTATTAACATCATCTGCTATAATATTAGCCTTATTATTCTTATCAAAACCAATGTTCTTAAAAGCAAATTTAATTATTAGTTATATTGATATGGGATTAATACTAGCATCAATAGGTATGATTATTTATAGAGAAGATGGCATTGGGCTTCATGATTTACTTGCTCACACACAAGTAGTAGACGCGTTATATCAAAAAGATAAAGTTAAAGAAGCGAAATTTGAAGAAAAGAAATCAAAGAAGGAAGATTAAATGAAAATAGGAATAGCAAATGATCATCATGGAATAGAATTAAAGAGTAGAATAATAAAATATTTAGAAAACCATAATATTGAATATGTTAATTATGGTTGTGATGAAGAAAATAATGTAGATTATGTAGATTATGCGGTTTCTTTATGTAATGGAATAAATAATAATGAAGTTAATCTTGGTATACTTATTTGTGGTACAGGTATTGGTATGAGTATTGCTGCTAATAAAATACATAATATAATCGCAGCAAAAGTAAATACTCCAAAAGAAGCAATGCTTGCAAGAAGTCATAATCAAGCAAATGTAATGACTCTTGCAGAATATACACAAGATTTAGAAGAAATATTAGATAATTTTATTAACACAAAGCCATCAGATGAAGAAAGACATAAAAGAAGACTAGATAAAATAAGAAATTTAAAATAAAGAAAGGGGGATATATATGGATAAATCAATATTAAAAGTATCAGGTGTAGTAGCAATAGTATTAGGAATTATTTGTTCTTTAACAATAGTTGGTGCAATAATTGGAGTTCCAATGATTATTGGTGGAGTTAAATTAAATGACTTATCAAAATTAAGTGATGAAGATATTGCAAAGAATAAAGAAACAATATTAATTTGGTCAATAATATTCTTATTTATATGTCAAATATCTGGTATTTTAGGAATAATTTATTATATTTCAATTAGTAATTTCTCATTTGATTTTAAAAGTAATACTACAAAATATGATGAATTAGAAAAATTAAATAAACTATATAAAGACAAAGTATTAACAAAAGAAGAATATGAATCTGAAAAAGCAAGAATATTAAACAATTAATTAACATAAAATTATACTATGAAAAGAAAAATCATAGTATTTTTTATTTTCTTTATAATGTTAATCACAAGTTATCAACATAGATATAATGAAGAAAATAAATTTATAGTAGAAAATAATGTAAAAGAAGAAGTAAAAATAGATACAAAAGAAAACAAAAATGAAGATAAAATTGTAACAGAAAAAGAAGAAACAAAAACAGTTGATATTATATATAATGATGAAACAATAAATATGAATTTAGAAGATTATGTAGTTGGAGTAGTTGCATGTGAAATGCCTGCTTCTTTTGATATTGAAGCATTAAAAGCAATGGCAATCGCAGCAAGAACATTTGCTCTTTATAAAATAAATACTAATAAAAATTATAAGTTATCAACAACTACAAAAGATCAATGTTATATTTCAGTTGATAAAATGAAAAAGAATTGGGGAAACAGTTTTAATAAAAATTATGAAAAAATAAAAACAGCTGTAAATGAAACTCAAAATCAATTTATGACTTATAATGATAAAGTTATTCTTTCATTTTATTTTTCAATATCAAATGGATATACAGAAAATTGTGAGAATGTTTTTAGTCAGAAATTAGATTATTTAAAAAGTGTAGATTCTAGTTGGGATAGTGAATATGATTATAAAGAGAAAACAGTTAGTTTTACTGAAAAAGATTTTTTAAAAAAATTAGGTATTAATAGTAGTACCATTAATGATATAAAAGTTAATAAAAGTAAAACAGGTAGAGCAAGTACAGTTGTTGTAAATGGCAAATCTTTTAAAGGTACTAATTTTAGAACATTACTTGGTCTTAGAAGTACAGATGTAGAAATAACAAGAAAAGATGGTAAAGTTTATATTGATACAAAAGGTTATGGTCATGGAGTTGGTATGAGTCAATATGGCGCTAATGCTATGGCTAAAAAGGGATACTCGTATGATGAAATATTAAAATATTATTATACAGGTATTAAAATAAATGAATAAATATTAAAAAAATGTTCACTCTATAACTAGGAGAGTGAATTATGGAAAAATATACGAAATATTTAATGCCAACAATTTATATTGGTGTAATAGCAGTAATGGTAGTAAGTGTAATGTTAGTTGTAACAGGAGTAAAAAATTATTTAACAGAAGAACCTAAATATAATTATACACTTGATGACTTTTTTCAAAGTGATATAAGTCCTGTTATAAAAACAGAAAGTGATACTATAATAAGACCATATATTGATGATGGTGTAAAAGTAGGAAAATATTTTTATGATTTTGAATCAGATGAAAAAAAACAAGAAGATGCATTAATATATTTTGAAAATACTTATATGCAAAATAAAGGTGTAGATTATGTAAATGATGAAGATTTTGATGTATTATCTGTATTAGATGGTGAAGTAATTTCTGTTGAAGATAATGAAGTATATGGAAAAGTTGTTACAATTAAACATAATGATAATTTAAAAACAGTTTATAGTAATTTAACTAATGTTCTAGTTACAGTTGGTTATAAAGTATCACAAGGAGAAATAATTGCTAGTGCCACTTCTTCTAAATTAGATACTACTGATAAATCACTATTACATTTTGAAGTTTATTATAAAGAAAATCCAATGGATCCAGAAAACTTATATACATTAAAAGTCAATGAATTAGAATAAAAAGGCAATAATATAAAAAAATTATTGTCTTTTTTTGTGCCAATTAATCACTTTTATAAATTACCAAAATATGGTAATATTATCATAGTGAGTGTAGAAATATTATTATAGATATTTAATATTTTTACTTTAAAAAGAGGTAAGGAGTAGTGTTTATGGATCCAATTAAAATTGGTAATTTTATTAAGCAACTAAGAACTGAAAGAAATATGAGTCAAGAAGACTTAGCAAAATTTTTATTTATTGATAGAAGTGTTATTAGTAAATGGGAGAGTGGTAAAAGAACACCTGATATTAAATACATTGCAGAAATGTGTAAAGAATTTAATGTTAGTCTAGATGAATTTGTTTATGGTGAAAGAAATAATCAAGCAAATCAAGGAGAAGTAAAAAAGAATTTACTAGATTATTTAGTAAGTCAAAATACTAAATATAGAAAAGCAAAGATAACATCATTATTTTTAGGAGTAGCAGTAGTACTAATAGGCCTTTCTTTCTTAATTTATTATTTTTCACAAACTTATGACAAGACGAAAGTTTATAGAATATTTGGTAATTCAGAAAATTATACTATATCAGAAGGATTATTATTTACAACAAGAGATAAAACATACTTAAAATTAGGAAAAATAAATTCAAGATATGATGACTTTGATATTGATGATATTGAACTAATACGTATATCTGATAATAACGAAAAAGTCATTTATAAAGGCTCATCAGATAAAATATTAGTTGACTTTTATGGATATAATTCTAAAATTAATGCTAAAAATATTAATGAATTAAAAGATGAACTTTATATAAAAGTAAACAATGAAAACATTAAATTGAGTTTTAATAATAATTTTGAAAATGATAATTTAGTATTTAATAATGATGAGAATCCTACTAATAACGAAAATAAAAATTTTAATGATAATATACCAATTAGAATAAAAAATGAATTTAGATTTGAAGATGATATGTATTTATTAGAGATAGATAATTTAACATTAAAATATTTACCAGATTTTGAAACTTTCTATATTGAGAATTTGTCTAATAATATTAATGTTATATATGAATTAATATCAAAGAATTTTACATTTGACGATAGAAATGGAAATAATTTTATAGTGACAAATGAAAATGAAGTTAAATGCATTGGTAGTAATTGTCATGATGAACTAGATTTATATAATGAATATTATACTAAATATATAGAAAAATACATAAAAGAATAAATAAAGTGTTGTGCCAAAATTGCACTTTACTTTTTTTATTATGAAATTTAAAATTTTGAATTAGAGAAAGGAGTAGTGTTTTTTATGAAAAAAGTTTTATTTGTAATGTTTATATGTTTGTTTAGTTTTTCATTTGTAAAAGCAGAGGTGTATTATACAAATAAATCTGGTGTAGATTTTTCTAAACAAGAGTACGACTTTATAACTAATATGTTTTATGAAGGTTATCAAGATAATGTTACTTTAGAAGATTTAGAAAAAATTAGAGATTTGGATTTAGTAAGTAAACCAATAGAAAAAATAAGTATACCAGAAGTTATGCCTTTAATAAGTTCATATGAAAATGGAAGAACTTTAAATATGGTAAAATCATGTTCTTCAGAATGCTTAATTGCATTAACTGCAGTTTGGAATGGAACACCTACTGTTAAAAGTTATGACGTTATAGGATTTCTATTAGATGGAACATATATAACATCAAAAGGAATTGCTGGGGTTCAAGGAACTAATTATTCGGAATCATACTATAGTCCAAAATTATTTAGTAATGGTTTAGGATATTCAATACTAATACCAAATACAACTAATATTAAAGTTTCTGCTTCATTTTATGCTGCAGTAAAAGGTAGAGTATATGGTAGTTACCAACATGCAAGAAAAAATATTACTGAAGCAAATAGTAAACTATATACATTGAGTTTAGGTGGTGCTGGTAACGTATTCTTATTCTATGGTGCAGCAAAAGATGTTTATGATGAAGCAACTGGATTAGATTTCGTATTAAAATAGTAATTAATAGGTAGAAAAATAGATAACAATCAATTTATTATTAAGAAATAAGACTAGATAAAAGTTTTAATCTTATAAATATTTTGCTTTATGTATAACTAAATCTAGTTTTATTTTTTTGACCAAATTCAGGAGGAGGAAAAATGGTAAAATTTGTGTTAATTGAAAGTAATGAAAATGAAAGAAAAATAATTAAAAAGTTAATTGTAAATAAAATGATGAGTAATAAAATTCTATTTAAGATAGATGAATTTGATTACTTTAATGATGATTTAAAAGATTATATTGATAGAGATAAAGGTAATTCCATTTATTTTGTAAATCTAAATTTAGTATCAGGTAGTGGACTTGATGTTATAAAATATATAAGAAATATTAAGGATGATTGGAATACACCATTTATAGTATTTGCAAAAAATGAAAAAGCATATTTAGAAATATATAGATCAAAATTATATGTTCTTGATATAATAGTAAAATCTGAAAATATGAGTAATAGTATAAATGAAAATATTGATATTTGTTTAAAAATGTTTAATTTTGAAAGTGTATATAGATATACATATAAAAATGTAGAATATTTAATTAATCATTCAGAAATAAATTATCTTCAAAAAGAAGGTAGAAGAACTAAAATAGTAACATCTAATGAAATTTATTATCAAAATATTACTTTAAATTCAATTAGAAAATATTTAACAAATGATTTTGTATTATCTGCAAAAGGAATATTGATTAATAAAAAGAATATAAATAAAATTGATTGGAATGAATTAAAAGTATATTTTAAAGATGGTAGTAGTGCATGTGTTATATCATCAACACACAGAAGTTTATTAGAGAAAAAATAAATTTATAAGTTTTTCGTGACAAAATATTAATATTTCCTGACAAAAATAAAAAATATGTCGAAAAATAAGATATCATTTTTATAGTACATGAAGAATAGATGTGCTAAGATTTATTTATGAAGGGAAGGTGTTATATGAGTAGAGGTCGCGTCAAATGGTTCAACAATGAAAAGGGTTATGGCTTTATTGAATACGAAGGACTAGTTAATGAAGATGTATTTGTTCATTATTTTTCTATTGAACAAGAAGGCTACAAAACTTTAAAAGAAGGCGAGATAGTTGATTTTACATTAATACAAACTGCTAAGGGCTGCCAAGCAATTAATGTTAAAGAAGTAGAACTAACAGTTGTATAAATACACGAAGTATGTGTATTTTTTTCTTACCTTTTTTCCTATAAAAAAATTTTTTCGTGCATTAATATTAGTATTTTATAACAAAATAATAAATTATGTCGAAATTTAGAGTATCATTTTTTTAGTACATAAAATAGAAGTGTGCTAATATAGTTTTAGGAAAGAAGGTGTAAAATGAGTCGAGGTAGAGTTAAATGGTTTAACAATCAAAGGGGATATGGCTTCATTGAATTTCATGGCTTAATGAATGAAGATGTATTTGTGCATTATACTTCTATTGATCAAAATGGCTATAAGTCCTTAAAACAAGATCAATTAGTAGATTTTAGATTAATTAAAACTGCCAAAGGATGTCAAGCCGTTGATGTTAGAGAAGTAGAATTAAAACTTATGTAAATACACAAATTACTGTGTATTTTTAAATGTAAACAAATTTAAAATATATAGATTAAAAATTGATAATATGATATTCTAGTATTAGGAGGAAAAGTGTATGAAATATAATATACGTGGTAACAAATTAGAAGTTACTGACTCAATTAACGATTACATAAGAAGTAAATTATCTAAGGTAGAAAAATACTTAGATGATAATGATGTGGTAGAAGCAAAGGTTTTAATTTCTGCCAAAGGAAAAGATGAAAAGGTAGAAGTCACTATATGGAGTGGTAAATATAATATAAGAGCAGAAGTAACTAATGAAGACTTATATTCTGCGATTGATTTAGTTGTTGATAAACTAGAAAGACAATTTAAAAAATATAAAGGAAAAATTAGTACTAAAAGAGTAGCAAAAGAACAACCTATGGTTCCAGATATGGAAATAGAAGATTATTTTGAAGATGAAGAACAAACTATTGTTAGAAGAAAAGAAGTATTCTTAAAACCAATAGATGAAGATGAAGCAATTACTCAAATGGAATTATTAGGTCATACTTTCTTTGTATTTAAAAATGTTGATACTAATAAAATCAATGTAGTTTATAAAAGAAATGATGGAGACTATGGAATTATAGAAGCAAATTAGTAGAGCAATCTACTTTTTTCTTTTATATAATTTATAAATATGTTAAAATTTTAATATAAGGATGTTGGTAGTGATGAAAGATAAAAAATTGGTAATAAAAATAATAATTGGAGTATTTTTAACGATATATTTTTTGTTAGTAATTTTGTTATGTAGTTTTATATTAAAAGAAAATAAATATGGAATAAGTGAAAGTAATAATAAGTCTTATATAATAATTAATAAAAATAATGAAAATGATAAATATAAGAAAGGCTCACTTGTTGTAGTTGAAAAAAGGAATATTAATAATATTAAAGTAGGAGATGAAGTATTTACTTATAAATCTGATGAAAAAAATAAAATTTATGTAAGTATTAGTAAAGTAGAAAGTATAAGTCTTGATACTAATCCAAAATATTATGTATTAGAAGGGGATACAGGTAATTATAAAAGTAATTCATTAATAGGAACTCAAATTAAAACGATTAGTTCACTTGGAAGTATAATTACATTTTTTACAAATAAAATAGTATTTTTAATATTTATAATAATTCCACCTATTATTTTTATAATGTATGAAGTATATTATATATTAAAATATTTAGATATAGGTATTACAAAAGAGTTAGAAGTAGAAGAAAATAAAGAAGAAAAAGAAATTAAAGAATTAGAAGAAGAGTTAAATGATAATAAGGATGAGAATTAACTCTTTTTATTTTCCAAAATATTGTTACATTTTTATCGTTATGCTATAATACTATTAGGAGGAAATAGACATGGGATTTTTAAAAAACATATTTGATTATGAAACAAAAGAATTAAAAAAAATAGATAAATTAGTTACGGAAATAGAAGCCTTAGATGAAGATATGCAAAAACTTAAAGATGTTGAATTTAAGGCTAAAACTGATGAATTTAAAACAAGACTTAGTAAAGGAGAAACTCTTGATGATATTTTAGTTGAAGCCTTTGCACTTGCAAGAGAAGCATGTTTTCGTGCAATAGGTGAAAAACCATTTAGAGTACAATTAATTGGTGGTATTGCTATTCACAGAGGCAATATTGCTGAAATGAAAACAGGTGAAGGTAAAACTTTAACAACAGTATTACCTGCTTATTTAAATGCACTTAGTGGACAAGGCGTTCATGTTATCACAACAAATGAATACTTATCAACTCGTAATGCAGAATGGATGGGACCAATTTATGATATGCTGGGTGTAAGTGTTGGAATAAACACAAGGGATAAAAGTCCACAAGAAAAAAGAGAAGCATATAATGCAGATATAACTTATACAACAAACAATGAACTTGGATTTGATTATCTAAGAGATAATATGGTTGTAAGAAAAGAAAATAGAACTCAAAGAGGTCTTAATTTTGCAATAATCGATGAAGTTGATTCAATTTTAATAGATGAAGCAAGAACTCCATTAATTATTTCTGGTGGTGTTGCAAAAAGTGCAAATGTATATAAAGAAGCAGATAGAGTTGCAAAATCTTTAAAAATTGATGATTATGTAGTTGATGAAAAAACTAAAAGAGTTACACTTACTGAGGATGGAGTAAAACATGCAGAAGAATTATTAAAATTAGATAACTTATATGATATTTCTAATAGTGTAATGGTACATAATTTAGATAAAGCACTTGTTGCAAATTATGGATTTAAGAAAGATGTTGATTATGTAGTTGAAAATGATAAAGTAATAATTGTAGATACATTCACAGGTCGTTTAATGCAAGGAAGACAATTTAGTGAAGGATTACATCAAGCAATAGAGGCAAAAGAGGGAGTTACTATAAATGAAGAAACTAAGACTCTTGCAACTATAACATTTCAAAATTTATTTAGAATGTATAATAAACTATCTGGTATGACAGGTACTGCTAAAACAGAAGAAGAGGAATTTAGAAATATATATAATACATATGTAGTATGTATTCCAACTAATAAACCTGTAATAAGAGATGATCAAGTAGATTTAATTTATTCATCTCTAAATGGTAAATATAAAGCCTTAGTAAGAACTGTTAAAGAAATACATTCAAGTGGAAGACCTGTACTTGTAGGTGTTGCATCAGTTGAAACTAGTGAAGTTATAAGTCAATTATTAAATAAAGCAGGAATAAAACATGAACTTTTAAATGCTAAGAATCATGAAAGAGAAGCACATATTATAGAAGGTGCTGGTAAAAAAGGTGCAGTTACTATTGCAACAAATATGGCAGGACGTGGAACTGATATTAAATTAGGAGAAGGTGTAAAAGAACTAGGTGGATTATTTGTGATTGGTACTGAAAGACATGATTCAAGAAGAATTGATAATCAATTAAGAGGACGTGCCGGAAGACAAGGAGACCCGGGAACTACAAGATTTTTTGTATCAATGGAAGATGACTTAATGTTAAAGTTTGGTTCAGAAAAAATGAAATCTGTAATGGAAACATTAGGAATTAGTGAAGATCAAGCAATTTCAAATAAAATGATATCTAAAAATATAGAATCAGCACAAAAGAAAGTTGAAGGATTTAACTTTGATAGAAGAAAAGGTTTACTTGATTATGATAATGTAATTAGTAAACAAAGAGAAATTATTTATGAAAGAAGAAATGAAATACTTGATAAAGATAGTATTAGAGATAGAGTGTTAGAAACATTTAAAGATTATGTTAAAAATCAAATTAATTCACATCTTGAACCAGAAGGTTATTTAACAGAAAATGATATTAATAATATTATTGAACATTTTAATGCACATTTATTAAAGAGAAAGAAATTAACAGAAAAAGATTTTAAAGATAAATCTAATGAAGAGGTAATTGATTATATCTATAATATTGTTGTAGATGACTATAATAATAAATTAAAAGATGTACCAGAAGAGATTCAAAATGATTTTGAAAAATCAATTTCTCTTAGAATAATTGATAAAAATTGGATGAATCAATTAGATGAATTAGAAGCATTAAAAGAAGGTGTTGGACTTAGAGGATATGCTCAAAGTAATCCACTCCAAGTTTTTGCATTAGAAGGATTTCAAATGTTTGATAATATGATGGCTACTATTAACAGTGAAATTTCAAGTTTTTTACTTAATGCAGAAGTAAGACAAAATATTGAAAGAGAAGAAGTTAAAAATATTAGAACTAATGATAGTAGTGAAGGAGTTAAATCAAAACCTAAGAAAGCAGATAAAAAAATAGGTAGAAATGATCCATGTCCTTGCGGCTCAGGTAAAAAATACAAAAATTGCTGTGGTAAGTGAAATAATAAAAGATGTTAACATACACAAAAATGTTAACGTCTTTTAATTTTAGAGGAGGTGTAAATGTGGAAGAAAAATTAATCGGCAATGAAAAAAATATTATATTTTATAATGATGCAGAGGGAAATACAAAAATTGAAGTATTACTTCAAAATGAAGATGTTTGGTTAAACATTGAAGCATTATCAACTTTATTTAATATTGATAGAAGTGGTATTGCTAGGCATATTAATAATATTTATAAAGATGAGGAATTAAATGAAAATTCAACATGTGCAAAAATTGCAAAAGTTCAAAATGAAGGTGATCGTAAAGTAAGAAGAGTTTATCAATATTACAATCTTGATATGATTATTTCTATTGGATTTAGAGTTAATTCTAAAAAAGCAATTAAATTTAGGACTTGGGCAAATAAAATAATTAAAGATTATATGATTCAAGGATTTGCTTTAAATGATGAAAGATTTATGAAGGCAAATAGATTAGATCAAGAATATTTTCAAAGATTACTTGAAAGGATTAAATTAATTCGTACAAGTGAAAGAATGTTTTATCAAAAAATTACAGATATTTTTGCAGAATGTTCAATTGATTATGATAAAAATAGTGAACTAGCATCAACATTCTATAAAACAATTCAAAACAAATTTTTCTATGCTATAACTGGTAAAACTGCTGCGGAAATAGTTTATAATAGGGTTGATTCTAAAAAGGAAAATATGGGTCTTACTACTTGGGAAAAATCACCTGATGGTAAAATTTTAAAATCAGATATTGGTATTGCTAAAAATTATTTAGATGAAAAAGAAATTAAAAATTTAAATAATTTAGTAAATTTATTTTTAGATATAGCCGAAAATAATGCAGAAAGAAATATGGCAATGTATATGGAAGATTGGAAAAATGAAGTTGAAAATGCTTTAAAAGTTTTTCATTATAATATATTAGAAGGAAAAGGCACAATTTCTCATAATCAAGCAGTAGAAAAAGCAGAAAATGAATATGAAAAATATAAAGTTATACAAGATAGAAATTATGTATCAGATTTTGATAGATTATTAAATGAAACAAAACAAATAAAAAATAAATAAAAGCAAAATATGTTATAATGGATGAGTGTTAGTAATGTACACAAAATGTCAGTTTATTATGAAAGTTATTATGGAGGTTTAAAATATGGAGAAAGAAAAATTTTTATCATCAATTTATTTAATAATTAGAAATGATAAACAACAAGTTTTATTACAAAGAAGACAAGGGACTAAATTATGGCCAGGTTTTCTTGCTCTACCAGCAGGTCATATTGATGAAGGCGAAAATGCATATGAAGCAGCAATAAGAGAAGCAAAAGAAGAATTAGGAATAACAATAAAAATTGAAGATATAATTGATACTTTTGTTGTTAATAGAAAGAATAAATCATTACCATCTTATTATGATGTTTATTTTGAAATTAGTAGTTATCTTGGAAATATTAGTATTATGGAAAAAGATAAATGTTCAGAATTAGTATGGGCAGATATTGATAATCTTCCAGATGATGTTATTGATTTTGAAAAAGAAGCAATCAATAATAATTTAAATGGTATAAAATTTAGTGTTACATATGCTGATAATGAGAAAAAATTAGTAAAGCATATATAAAAAATAATTGACTATAAAATTATTTTTATCTATAATAAATTTTTATAAAAAGGAGATATTTTTATGGATGAAAATAATGAATTAACATATTTAGAAAAATTTATTTTAGGAATATATGGTCAAGTACTTTTAAAACCTTATAAGCCATACAAACAATTAAAAAAAGAAAATCATAAAAATGTACAAGCACTATGCTTTATAATTAATAAATATTTTTATACAAGTATTTTTCCTGTATATTTTTGGCAAGATAATCAATTATATTCACCAGAATTAGAAATAATGTTAAATAATCTTGATAGAAAGTTAAAATTAATTTTAGATTATTATAAAAATTATGATGATGAAAAATTTTATGAATTATATCCATTTTATTTAGAAAGTAAATTTGATGATATTAATAATATTTTAAAAGATTATATTAAGTTTAATGGGGACTTAAATATATTATCTACATTAATATTTTTAAATTCTGTTGATAATTGTTATGATTATAATGATGCGAATACTTTACTTGAAAATAATTTAGTATCTTATAATGATGAAGAATTAAGTATGAAAACATTTAATTGTATGAACGAACTAGATAATTTAAATTCAGAATATGTTTTAGAAATAAAACCAAGTTATTCATGTATATCATAATAAAGAAGGAGAATTTTATGAAAATATTTATAATATGTAGTAAAAAATTTTATAATAGAATAGAAGAAATAAAAAATATTTTAGAAAATAAAAATATAGAAATAGTTTTACCTAATAGTTATGAAGATGCTAATGCAGAAGCAAAAGCATATGCATTGGGTCCTATTGCTCATCAAAAATTTAAAAGTGATATGTATGAGTTGAGTGTTGAAAAAATAAATGATGTTGATGCGGTACTAGTACTTAATTTTGATAAAGAAAAAGATGGTACTATATATAAAAATTATATTGGAGGTGCTACATTTTTAGAAATGTATGATGCTTTTAGATTAAATAAAAAAATTTATATTTATAATGATATACCAGACTGTATACTTTATGATGAAATACAAGGTTTTGCACCAATAATTATAAATGGTAATTTAGATTTAATAGAAAATGAATATGTAAGAAAATTATAATAATTTATTACATATTTTTTATTGTTTATTTGACAATTAAAATTTTATAAATTATACTTTTTAATAGGTGAATAAAATGAATAATATAGTAGATGCAGTAATTGAAATACCTATGGGTACTAAAAATAAATATGAAGTAGATAAGGAAACCGGAAGAATTAAATTAGATAGAGTTTTATATAGTGCACTATCTTATCCTGGTGAATATGGTTATATTGAAAATACATTATCATTAGATAATGATCCTTTGGATATATTAATATTATCATCATATCCAACATTTCCAGGATGTATTGTATCTGCAAGAGTTCTTGGATATTTAGAAGTAATTGATAATGGTGAACATGATGAAAAGATAATAGCAGTAGTAGATAAAGATCCTAGATTTGATCATATTAAAAAATTTGATGATTTAACTCCTCATCAAAAAGCAGAGGTAAGTGATTTTTTTCAAAATTATAAAACTCTTCAAAATATTAAAGTTGAAATAAAAGATTTCCATAGTATGGAAGATGCATTAAAATTAATACAAAGTTGTAAAGAAAATTATAAAAGCAAATGATTTTTAAATTATATTACATATAATTAATTGAACATCTGTTATTAGATGTTTTTTATTAAATAATTTTATGTGTAATTAATGTGTAATATTCGTGTAAAAACGTTGACAAAATTATGTTTTTTTGCATATAATAAAAGCATAAAAAAGGAAGTGGAGTGTGATAAAATGAATAAGAAAAAGAAAAAAGATTTTTATGCACGTGTAACTAAAATGATGATTGTATTTGCTATATTATTTCTAGGTATATTAGCAATACCAAATTCAATTACAAATTCAAATGTAGAGGCAGACGCGTACTATAAGCCATTAGATTTTTCAGATACTAAAACTTATCCATTTGAAAATGAGAATTCATATGGTAATTTAGAAACAGATCACTATATGATTACTAAAAATGGTGATGACTATAAACTAGTATTAAATGGAGTTAAGGCTAGTAAAATCAATTTACCAATGGATGTTGCTGATGAAAATTGTTCAATAAATGGTGAAGGAGATAACGCGTGTGGAACTAAACCACGTAGAACAACAATAACTATTGAAATTATTGGTAATGATAACTTAATTTATGGAAGAAATAGTTATGAAGATGGTTTAAATATTGAATATGTTAAAAAAGTTATTATTGAGGGTGATGGAAAACTTACTATGAATACTACTCATGGTATGGGTATTTATAGTGATGTTGAATTCAATGGTAATATAAATTATGATATCACTAGTTTAACATATGGTATTAGAAGTAACCATAATATTTATTTAAATGCTGGTACATATAAAATTGTTAGTTCATTAGATGCCCTAGCAGCATCAGAAGATATATATTTAAATAATGTAGAATTTGATGGAAAAACAACTTCATATAAAACAGAATATAATGGAGAAGAAACATTTACTGATAAATCTGTTATTTATGCAGTAGAAAATGTTTATGTTGATAAAAGTAATTTAACTTTAAGAGAAGGTTCAAGAGGAATTTTAGGTAATAATGTTACAATAAATGAATCTACTATTAACAATGGTGGAGAAATAACAGGTTATGCATCAATTGAAACTAGACATAGAAAAGGAAATATAACTATTACTGATTCAACTCTAAATTTAGAGGGTGGAACAAATGCTATTAAATCAGGAAGCGATTTAACAATAACTTCTTCAACTATTAATGCAAAAGCAAATTCAAGAAGATCATCAGTAGTTGAAGGAAATGGAACTGTAACAATAGATGGAACTACTAAACTAAATTTAGTAGGTATAGGAAATGGACTTGTTAATACATTAGAAGCAGGAGAAATAACTTTAGATAAAGATACTGATACATATATTAGAATCACAGGAAGAGTTGTTGCTAACAAATTAGATGTAGATGGTTATGCAATTGCTGGTCCAATTACTATTAAAAATGGTGCTAAATTATTAGTGTTAGGTCCAAATATGGCTTTCTTAGATAGACCTGTATTTGAAAAAGGATCTTATTATATTAGTGCTGGTTTATATGCAGAAGGAAATGAAAAATTAAGATATCCTGAAAGAAAAAGTGTTGAAAAATTCATGGAATTTTATTCAACATATAGATATGCTGAAATTATTGAAGTAGAAGATAAGGAATATCCAAAAATCACAGGATATCAACCAGGAAAAGTTTATTGTGCAATGCCAACAATAACAGTTAGTGATGATGTTGGAATTTCAACAGTTGTAGTTAATGGAAAACAAATATATAAATTCACAGAGACTACTGACTTATCAAAAACATTTGTAATGCCTATTCTTGATAGTCCAATTAAAAATATTACTGTTACAGATGTATCAGGAAAAGTGTCAACAGCAACACTAACAGCATATAATGGTTGTGCAGTTAGTTTAGATAAAACTAGAATTACAATTGGAAGAACAACTTATGACTATGATGGCAAAGAAAAAAAGCCAACTGTAAATGTATATTATTATGATAGAAAATTAAAAGAAAATGCAGATTATAAATTAAAATATTTAAATAATGTAAATCCTGGAACTGCTAGTGTTGAAATTACAGGTATTATAGGATTTGAAGGAACAATTGTTAAAACATTTACTATTAATAAAATTGATAATAGTTTACAAGCAAATAATATGATATTAAATTATTCATCAAAAGATCAAATTGCTAATATTAAAGTTAGTCAAAAAGGTAATGCAACACTTAATTTTACAAGTAATAACAATAATGTAATTGTAGATAAAAATGGTAAAATTACAGTAAAAGGTGGATATAGTGGAAGTGCTACTATTACTATAACTGCTAATGAAAATAATATTTATAAATCTACAAGTATTAATGTACCAATTACAATTATTAAATTAAATAATACATTAACAGTATCAAATGTATCAAAAAATTATTCAAATAATAATCAAACATTTAATTTAAATGTAAAACAAACTGGAAATTCAACTTTAAATTATACAAGTAATAATAAAAATATGTTAGTTGATAATAAAGGTAATGTTACTATAAAGAAAGGTACAACAGGAAGTGCAATAATAACAGTTACTGCTAATGAAAATAATGTTTATAAAAAAGCAGTTAAAACACTATCAATAACAATAAATAAAATAGATAATAAAGTAACCGCAGGTAATATTGTTAAAAATTATTCAAAAAATAGTCAAACATTTAATGTAAATGCTAAACAAAATGGTAATGCTACATTAACTTATAGTAGTAATAATAAAAATATAACAGTAGATAAAAATGGAAAAGTAACAGTTAGTAAAGGTTATGTAGGAAATGCTATTATTACAATAACTGCTAATGAAAATGGTGGTTATAAAAAAGCATCAACTACAATTAATGTAATTGTTAATAAAGTTAATAATACAATTAGTGCTAGTAACTTTACAAAAACATATTCTACTAAAAATCAAACATTTAAAATTAATGCAAAACAAACAGGAGATGCTAAACTTACATATAAGAGTAATAATAAGAATGTAACAGTAGATAAGAATGGAAAAGTAACAGTTAAGAAAAAATTTGTAGGTTCTGCTACAATTACTATTACATCATCATCAACTACAGGATATAATAGTTCTAGTAAGAAAATAACAGTTACAGTAAATCCATCAAAAGTAAATATTTCAAAATTAACTAATGTTAAATCTAAAAAGATGACTATTAAATGGAAGAGAAATAGTGCTGTAAGTGGATATCAAATAGAGTATTCTACTGATAAGAACTTCAAAAGTGGTGTTAAAACAGTTACAATAAGTAAAAACAGTACAACTTCAAAAACAATAACAAAATTAAGTAAAAATAAAAAATATTATGTAAGAATTCGTACTTATAAAACTGTATCAGGTAAAAAATATTATTCTAGTTGGAGTTCAGTAAAGAATGTTAAAATTAAAAAATAATAAGTGGGATTAATTAAAATTCCACTTTTTTGTGGGTTTCTATACTTGAAAGTTTTTAAATATTAAAAAATAAAAATATTTATATTAAAAATAAACCATAAATGATATAATTATAGTGAGGTGTTAAATATATGAAAGTAATATGGAAAATAATTTCATTTATATTAATTTTAATATTAATGGTAATATCATTTATAAGTATGATTACTGTATCATTAATTAATAGTACAGAAAAATATTTATCAAGAGAAAATATAACAGCAACTATTAAACAAATGAGTTTTAAAGATATAGTAGGAGATAAAGTAAATAAGGAATTAAATAATATTTTAACAGAATTGGGAATACCTAATGAATATGTTGATAAAGTATTAGAGAGTGGAGAAATTAAAGAATTTTTAGGTAATTATACTGCAAGTGGAATTGAATATATTTTATATGATAAAAAAATAGAAACACCAAGTGTGGATGAAATCACAAATACATTATTAGATAGTTTTGATTACATAGTAAAAGAAGCAGAAAATAATAATATTAATGTTCAAGAATATTTATCAAAAGAAGATCAAGAAGAAATAAAAAAAGAAATCAAAAATAATGCATCTAAAATAGCAGAAAAATTACCAGATGCAGAAAAATTATTAGAAAATGTAATAATGCAAAATGAAGAAATGGCAAATGCAAAAGAAAAACTTGATCAAGTAAGAAATGTATTAGATAAAGTTCAAATGATATTTAAATATAAATTTGTTTTATATATAGTAATTCTTGTATCACTTGCTTTAATTGTATTATTAAGATTAAAACATCTTAAATTTATTAAATATTTAATGATACCATTTACACTAACAGGGGGATTATTATTTGTAATATATAAAGAATTACCTATATTAATTAACAAATATTATCCAAAAGAATTAAATATGATTAAACCATATTTAGAAAGTTCACTTACAAATGTTTATGCACTAATAAAAACTTATAGTATCTTATGCTTAGTAGTATTATTAATTTTAATAGTTGTTCAAGTAATAGTATTAATATATTATAAAAAACAAGAAGATAAAGAATTTAGTGAATTATAAAATAAATAAACAATATCATATTTACAATTAATCAATAATATGATATTGTTTTTAATTATAATATTTATTATACATATATTAAATATATTATGTATATAAAATTTAATTTTAATAATACTTTACATTGGAGGTTTACTATGGAAAGATATAAAGAAATAGAAAGAAATTTAATCAAAAAATATAGAAAAAATATTTGGAGTAAATTTATAAGAGCAGTTCAAAATTATAATTTAATAGAAGATAATGATAAAATTATGGTGTGTATTAGTGGTGGAAAAGATTCTTTTTTACTTGCAAAATGTATTCAAGAAATTAAAAGACATGGAAAGATTAATTTTGATGCAGAATATGTTGTTATGAATCCAGGATATAATGAAAAGAATAAAAATTTAATTATAGAAAATGCTAAAACTTTAAATATTCCAATTAAAATGTTTGAAAGTGATATTTTTGATATTGTATCAAAAGTTGATAAAAGTCCTTGTTATTTATGTGCTAGAATGAGAAGAGGTTATCTTTATAGTAAAGCACAAGAACTTGGTTGTAATAAAATTGCATTAGGTCATCATTTTGATGATGTTATTGAAACAACACTTTTATCAATGTTTTATGGTTCTGAGATAAAAACTATGATGCCAAAGTTACATAGTGAAAATTATCCCGGACTTGAATTAATAAGACCTTTATATTTAGTAAAAGAAGACGCTATTATTTCTTGGGCAAAATCAAATGAATTAACATTTTTAAATTGTGCATGTAAATTTACTGAAAATGTAGAACTTAAAGAAGGAAATAGTAAAAGGAAAGAAATGAAAGAATTAATCAAAAATTTAAAGAAAGTTAATGAAGATATTGACTATAATATATTTAAAGCACTTGATAACATTAATTTAAATTGTGTACTTGGTACTAAAAAAGATGGAGTATATAAAAGTTTCTTAGAAGATTACGATAAAAAGTAATCTTTTTAAATGTAAATATAATTTTTTAAAATTGAAAAGTATATATACAAGTGATAAAAT
>CANRJN010000012.1 GCA_947630945.1 uncultured Bacilli bacterium
GGGGCTATTTTGTATGGATACCAAAATATAGTTATAGAATATTTAATATGGGAAATTATGATAGTGTAGAAAGTAGTCAGCCAGAAAAAAGTAGTGCTCAAGAAATAGAGATAGAATTTGGAACAAGGACAACAGGTGAAATTGAAGGAGAATGTATAACACCAATGGAAAGTGGTTTATCAAAAGCAGTAACTGCCACAAAAGATTGTCAAGTAGGAGACTTAATGACCCATCCAGCATTTTTAAGTATTCCATCAAATGGATTTTGGGTAGGAAAATTTGACACAGGATATAATCAAAATGAAGATGAAACAAATCCAATAACAGATGATGATATAACTACTTGGACAAAAGAAAATGCACAAGTAAATGAAGAAAAACCATCAAATATAATAATAAAACCAAATGTGTATTCATGGAGAGGTGCTACAATATATAATTTATTTATGAATGCATACAATTTTAATCGAACATTAGATTCACATATGATGAAAAATACAGAATGGGGAGCAGTAGCATACCTTTCATATTCAAAATATGGAATAGAAGATGAAGTAAGAATAAATAATAATAGTGATTATTTAACAGGATATTCAGCAAATGAAAAAGATGCAGAGGCTAGTGCAACAGAAAATACAAAATGGAATACAAGTAATGGTTATACAGCATCAACAACAGGAAACATAACAGGTGTATATGACATGAGTGGTGGGTCTTGGAAATATGTGGCTTCATATAAAGAAGGTGGTAATTTAACCAATAGTGGAATGGAAAGCATAGTATTAAATGAAGCATACAATAAATATTTAGAAAAATATTCTTCTAATAGTTCTATTTATTCATATAACTATAGAATCCTTGGAGATGCAACAGGAGAAATGGGACCATTTTGGAGAAATAAATACTCTCAAAGCACATGGTTTGCTGATGATGCATACTTTATTGATTCTACTTATCCTTGGTTCCATCGTGGTGGTGGTAATAGTGATTATGCTCCTGCTGGTCAATTCTATTTTGCTAGAGACACTGGTGGGGTGACTGCTGACTATGGTGGTAGTGACAATTTTGGTGCGCGTTTAGTTTTAAATCCTTAACTCTTAAAATCAAATAGTTATTTTTCAAAATAAATAACTATTTTTTAATGTTTGTCTTTTTATTTTAAAAAAAATAATTTATAATTAAATTATGGATAAGGAAAAATTTGAAAATTTAGAAATAATTAATACTTTTAACAATTATATATTAACTAAAAATTATTCAAAGAATACACGTATATCGTATATTAATGATTTATATTATTTTTATATTTTTGTTCATAAAGATTTAATTAAAGTAAAAGAAGATGACATAAGAGATTATTTAGAATATTTAAATTTAAATAAAGAAAAGCCTACTTCTGTTAGAAGAAAAATAAGTACATTAAAAACATTTTATAAATTTTTATATTTAAATAATTATATTGCTAAAAAAGATTATCCACTTGTAAAAATTGTTTATCCTAAACAAGATAAAAGACTACCTAAATTTGTATATTATAATGATTTACTTGAAATATTAAATGAATCATTAAAAGATAGTGATGGTATTAGAGATAGACTTATAATTGAAATGTTATATGCAACAGGAGTTAGAGTTAGTGAACTAGTTAATATAAAATATAATGATATAGATTTTAACAATAGAAGAATTAGAGTATGTGGAAAAGGAAATAAAGAAAGAATTGTATATTATGGAGAATATGCAGAAGAAATATTAAAAAAATATATAGATACACATAAAAAGAATAATGAAAACTATTTATTTACAAATAGTAAGGGTGGCAATCTTACAGATAGAGGTGTAAGATATATAATTGATAAAATCATGAATAAATTATCAATTAAAGTTCATGTAACACCACACGTTATTAGACATACCTTTGCAACAGATATGTTAAATAATGGATGTGATATTAGAATAGTACAAGAGTTACTAGGACATTCAAGCCTTAAAACTACTGAAATTTATACTCATGTTACGAATGAAAGATTAAAACAAGTGTATTATGATTGTTTTCCAAGGAGGGATAAAAATGAATAAATTATATTACAGATATGGAGCAATGAATTCAGGAAAAACAACACTTTTATTACAGGTCGCTCACAATTACGAAGAAAGAGGAATGAAGGTATTAATATTAAAGCCTAAAATTGATACTAAGGGAGATCAATATATTGTTACAAGAATAGGACTTAAAAGAAAAGTAGATCATTTAATAGAAGAAAATGAAAAATTAGAAGACTATTTAAAATCAATTGATGATGATATCGAATGCATACTTGTAGATGAATCACAATTTCTAACAAAAGAACAAGTAGATGATTTATATAAATTTACTAAATTAAAAGATACATCAGTAATTTGCTATGGACTTAGAAGTGATTTTAAAACAAATGCTTTTCCTGGAAGTTTAAGATTATTTGAACTAGCAGATATAATGGAAGAATTATATACTACATGTAGATGTGGTAAAAGGGCTAAGTTTAATGGAAGAATTGTAAATGGAGAATTTACATATGATGGAGATCAAGTAGCAATAGATGGAGTAAATCAAATAGAATATGAATCATTATGTGGAAAATGTTACTTAGAAAAAGTATTAAAATTATCAAAAGAAGATTATAATGGATTTACAAAAGAAGATATTAAAAATAGATTATTAATATATAAAGAAGAAAATAAAACTGAAAATATAGAAAATTTACAACTTATAAGAAATGAACTTAGAAAGTATAAAAAAACTATGTTAACATTATTAAGAGATGAAATTGATAAAGAATTAGATGAAAAAGAATATACAAAAACGTTGAAATAATTTATAATAGTATAAATTATTAAGGAGAGATTATGAGTAAATTATATTATAGATATGGAACAATGAATTCAGGAAAAACAACTCTTTTATTACAAGCCGCGCACAATTATGAAGAAAAAGGAATGAAAGTTATTATTTTAAAACCAAAACTAGATACAAAAGGTAATGATAAAATTTATACAAAAATAGGTCTTAAAAGAAAAGCAGATCATTTAATAGAGGAGGATGAAAAATTAAGTATATACTTAAATAAAATAAAAGAAGATGTATATTGTATATTTGTTGATGAAGCACAATTCTTAACAAGAGATCAAGTAGATGAATTATTTATGTTTACTAAATTAAAAGATAGACCTGTTATTTGTTATGGACTTAGAAGTGACTTTAAAACAATATCATTTCCTGGAAGTTTAAGATTATTTGAAATAGCAGATGATATAGAAGAGTTATATACTATATGTAGATGTGGAAGAAGAGCAAGATTTAATGGAAGAATTGTAAATGGAGAGTACACATCTAGTGGTGATCAAGTAGCAATAGATGGAGAAAATGAAGTAAAATATGAAGCATTATGTGGAAAATGCTATTTAGAAAAAGTTTTAAAAATAACAGAAGAAAAATTTAGTGAGGAATAAATTATAAGATAAATGGAAAATAATTTAATTATTGAAGTTTATCTTTTGTTTTGTTATTATATTATTATGAATATTATAGAAAAGGTAGTAATTATATGAATAAAAAAATATATATTATTATATTAATTTCCTTAATAAGTGTTTTTATAGGAATCATATATTATAGTTATTATAAAAGAATTGATTCTTATGTCATATTAAATATAAATGAAGATAAGATTATTATAAATAAAGATAATATTTCTAATAATTATAATTTATCAACACTAAACACAAAATTTGATACAAATATAAAAGTTAATGCTAAAAATGCTAAAGTATATATAAATAATAAATTAATAAATGATGAGTATATATTAAAAAATTTAGAAATAGACAAAGACAAAAAAATAAAAATATCAGTTAAATTTAAATATAGTATTGTAAAGCATAATGTATATATAAATACTTTACCAAGTGATTTTCCAAACTATATAGTTACAGGTGAAGCAAAAACAAATCAGGAGTATTATTTAACAACTTATGATAATGGTGTAAAAAATAATCATTATATTTATATATTAAACAAATATGGAAAAATAGAATTTTATAGAAAAACAAATTTAATTTCATATAGTTTTAAAAAAAATGAGTCAGATGGAAAAATATTTTACACATATTTAGAAGAATGTAATTATAAATATGATGGATTTAATGATTCTAGTCCTTCTAAATTAGTTGTTTTAGATGAAAATTTTAATTTTCTAAAAGAAATAAAATATAAAACAGAAGATAATTATATTGATTTAGATAGTCATGATTATTATTTTTTCTCAGATAATCATTATATAATATCAGGTTATGATAAAAAGGAAATTACTTATAATAATGCTAAGTATAAATTTTGGAATTTACGAATTGAAGAAATAGAAAATGATAATGTAATTTGGGAATTTGAATCATCAAAATATAATAAATTAATTAATTCATATAATGATGTATCACCTTTAAATGATGGAATAAATTATGTTAATATTATGCATATTAATTCTATGGCAATTGATCCTATAGATGGAAATCTTATATGTTCTTTTAGAAATCAAGATTCTATAATGAAAATAAGTAGAAAAACTGGAAAAATTATGTGGATTTTAGGGGGAAAAAATGATGAATTTGGTTTAAAAGAATCACAATTATTTTCTAAACAACATTCAGTTTCATATTTACCAAGTCATGAAATCATTATATATGATAATGGAGATAAGAACCAACAATCTCGTATTGTTAAAATAAAATTAGATGAAAAAAATAAAAAAGTGATAAGTTATAAAAGTTATGAATTAAAATATTTTTCTCCTCGAATGGGATCTATATTTGTTCAGGACTTTGAAAATGATATTTATTTGATTTCTTATGGTGTTGGAAATAAATATGCATTTGAACAAATTAGTTTAGAAAATGAAGCAAAATATTGGCAATTCAATATACCAAATAGTAATGATATGTATTATGTATATAATTTTGATTAAAAATAGGAGTAAAGTAAATGAAAAATAAAATTATAATAATTGTTAGTTTATTATTGGTATTAATAGGTATAATTACTATTATTATATATAAAGATAATAGCAATAATAAAATTGTAAGTGCTTATGATGAAATATTTGATTATCAGAAAAAAATGGATGATAAAATTAAGGAATATTCAAAAGATAAAAAATATACTTTAAATAATCCTTGTGTTATATTAAATCCCTATAAACTAGCACCACTTACTGCATTAATTATTTTTAATACTGAAGAAGAAGAGCAAATTAATGTAAGTATTAATAATAGATTTAAAACAAGTTTAAAAGCCAGCAAGGAACATATTATTCCTATTTATGGAATGTATGCAGATTATGATAATAAAATAAAAATTACTACTAAAAATTCAGAAAAAGAAATAATTATTAAAACAGATAAATATGAAGGGGATATTATTACTTTAGAAAAAACAACTAAGCAAGTTGAAAATGATTTATATTTTCTATCACCAAATTTTGTAAATAATGTAATTATAGATGGTAATGGTAAAGTACTATGGTATATATCTGGTGGATATGCAGGCGATATTGAATTTTTAGAAAATGGACATTTTTATATAAGTGATCCTAATCAAGGAACTAATGGTGTGAAAATAAATTATAGTAGTTTTGTTGAAATGGATTTTCTTGGAAAAATATATAAACAATGGATAAGTGAATATGGATTACACCATGAAATATATCCTATGAAAGATAATAAAGCATTAATACTTGGTTTTGTGGATAATTCTCCATTCTTTGATTCTATAATTTATATTATGGATTTACAAAATGGTGAAATATTATATAAATTAGACTTATATGAGTTTTTACATGATATAGATCCTACATTAATAGAATCATTAGGTAATGATTTTGATTTAGTAAATAATGCTGCTGATTACAATGAAGATACTAATGAATTATTAATATCTTTAAGAGGATTAAATTCTTTAATGAAATTAAATTTAGAAACAAAAGAAATTAAATGGATTTTTGGAGATCCTAAATTTTGGGGAGAAAAATTTAGTAAATATATGTTAAAAGTTACAGATAATACAAGATATCTAGGAGGACAACATACAGCATATTATACAAAAGATAACTTAATAGCGGTTCATAATAATGATATTGATCAATTTGATTTAAGTAATTATAATTTAAGTCATTATCTTAATCGATATTCTACATCAGATTTATTACAAGTAGATGAAAAAAATATGACAATTAAAACTGTATGGCAATATAAAAGTTTAGACAAAATATTTAGTAATGTTGGTGGACATATAGAATTTGAAAATGATAATTCTAAATTAATTACATATGGCTGGGCAATGAAAAAAGATGCATATAATAATCCTGAAAATATAATTTATACAGATCCTATATATAAAGAGGGAATAGTTATAAAATTAGATAAAAATGACAATGTTTTATTCAAAGCAACTATGCCTGGATTAATCTATAGAACTTTTCAAATAGATGGATTTTATAATAAAAAAATATCTAATTATGAAATAATTCCATTTGAAAGAATAAATAGTACTAAAGTTAATGGTAATGTTACAAATACAAATAATATTAAACTACTCATAAGTAGTAAGTTTAAAGATAAAATAGATATTTATACTAATAGAATATATTTACATAAAAATTTTAAATTAGAAGATAAGGTTGAATTATTATTTGTACAAGGTAATAAAACTATTACTTATACTTATAAAGAAAAAAATAAAGAAGCACCTAAATCATTTAATTCTGGTTTAGCATCATTAAAAGTTAATTTAAAAAGTGGTAAATATAAATTATATATAAATATAAATGATAAAATATATAATCCAAATTTGATTATAGAATTTTAGGAGTAATATGAAAAAATTAATAATAGGATTAATAATTATATTCTTTATTTTAATAGTAATTATTATTGGTAAAGTAAATACAAATAATATACTTACAGATCCATATGTATTAAATGATTTTACAATAATACAAAAAGATATCAAAAAAGGATTTACTATAAAAGATAAGTACGATAATGAATGGGTATGGATAGTTGTACCAAAGAATATATTTAAAAATGCAAAAAATAATAAAGATTATGAAAATATTTATAACGATTTAAAAAAATATGTTAATGAATATCATGATGATAAATTTAATGATAGTAGTTTTTTAGAAACTAGAAATAAAGTTTTAAGTAGTATTTTTACTTATGGTGGATTCTATGTTAGTAGATATGAAATTGGTACAGATGATATAAGAAATAGAAATAGTACTTTATCTTTAAAAGCATATAGTCAAAAAAATAAATATGTTTATAATTATGTAACGAGGGATGATGCAGTTAATATTGCAAAAGAAATATCTAATTATGAAACAAACTTATTATTTGGATTTCAATGGGATTTAATATGTAAATTTATAGAAGAATATGGTTATCATAATGATGAAAAAATTACAAAAGATATGATTTTAGTAAATAGTACTTCATGGGGAAATTATTATAGTTCTTCTTTTGATATTAATGAAGGAAAATATAGTAAAGATTATGGAAATACATATGAAGAAATAAAAGATAATTTCAAAAAAAGCGCGTATCAAAATTATTTATTAACTACTGGTTGTGCTGAAAATAATAAAGTTTTAAATATATATGATTTTGCTGGTAATGTTTCTGAATGGACTCTTGAAGAAAGCATTAATAATATGTATGTGATTAGAGATGGAAGTTTTTCTTTTAATTATGGTGGTAGTGATCCCGTAGCAGGACGTTATGAATTAAGTATTGATAGTAAAGATAAAAATTATGGTTTTAGAATAAGTCTAATAAAATAATTTTTATTTTTTTATAATTTTTAATAAAAATTTAAATTTATTTTGATTAATTAATTATAGTATAAAAATAAATCTTCTATTGTAATTTTACTATTAAAAATGTATAATCAATGTGTAGGAGAAAAGCATGGATGATTATTTAAAATATAGGTTTGGTACAGATGTAGAAATAAATTTAAAAGAAAAAGATTTTGTTTCTATAATTGGTAATATGAATGATTTACTCATTTATACACTTTTATTTGGACATAAAAAATGTAATATATTTGTAGGAGATAAAGAAGTTACTTATAAAAATTCATATGAAATAAGAAAAAGAGTATCTTTTGTACTATATCAACATTTAGATATTTTTGTCGGAGAAACTGTTAAAGATGAGATCGCGTTTGGACTTGAAAGTCTTGCTCTTAAAAAAGATGATATTACTAATTTAATTCAAAGTGAAAGTAGATTATTTAAATTAGATGAATTACTTGAAAGAGATCCAAATAGTTTAGGTAGTAGTGATAAAGTTAAAATGAAAATATTATCATCAATGATAGTAAAACCTAAAATAATCATACTTGATAATGTTATTAGTGAACTAGATTATAATGATAAATTACTTGTATTTGATATATTAAATGAATTTTGTAAAAATGGTGGTATTGTTATTAACTTCACAAATGATATAGAAGATACATTATTTGGTGATAAAATAATAGTTATTTACGATAAAAAAGTTATATGTGAAGGAAAAACAATTAGTGTATTAAATGAAGATAAAATACTTAAAAGATTAGGACTTGGTCTTCCTTTTATAGTAGATTTAAATAAATATTTCATGGACTATGGTATTATTGATAAATATCAGTTAACAAATGAAAAGTTAGTAGGTGCATTATGGAAGAAATAGAATTTAATAATGTAACATTTATAATAAATGAAAAAACTCCATTAGAAAAAACTATACTAAATGATGTTTCTTTTAAAATGGAAAAAGGAAAAATATATTCATTTTTAGGTGCATCAAATAGTGGTAAAACTGCTATTGCAGATTTAATTAATGCATTAATTGTTCCTACATATGGAAGTGTTAAAATAGGAAATTTTATAAATGATGGAAGAAGAATTAAAAATGTAAATAAATTAAGATTTGATACAGGTTATGTATTTAAAAATCCATATGATATGTTTTTTAATAAAACAGTTAAACAAGAGATTGCATTTGGAATGAAATACTTTAATTATAAAGTTAAAAAGAAGTCTCTTAGAATAAATGATGCATTAAAACTAGTTGGGTTAGATGAATCATATTTAAAATTAAATCCATTAAGACTTACATTAGTTGATGCTAAAAAAGTAGCACTTGCATGTACACTTATATATAATCCTAGTATACTTATATTAGATGAATTTACAAATGGACTTAATTATAGCGACAAACAAGACTTATTACATTTACTTAAACTACTTAAAAATAAATATAATAAAACAATAATTTTATTATCAAAAGATACATCATTTTGTTATGAAATAGCAGATTACTTTTATCTTATGCATTTAACTAAAATAGTTAAAGAGGGAAGTAGAGAAATACTTCATGATGAAGAATTATTAAAAAGTATTAATCTAGAAGTTCCAAAAATAGTATCTTTTGTAAATGTTTGTAAGAAAAAGAAACATGATATAGATTATTATACAAATATTCATGATTTAATTAAGGGGGTGTATAGAGATGTATTCTAGAAACTCATTTGGTTCTTATTATCCAATTGATTCTATCATCCATAGATTAAATCCAATACTTAAAATATTTAATTTTATACTTACAATTGGTATTATAATATTTGCTAAAAGTCTTGAAATAAATGTATTCTTACTATTATTTGTACTTCTTTTAATGATGTTAAGTTATGTACCAAGTAAATATTATTTAAATACATTTTGGTCACTTAGATACATCTACATCTTAATAGCATTCATCTGTGCATTTTTTAACACAACACTTACTACATGTATGACTTATATAATTAAACTTATTACTCTTGTAGAGTATATTAATATACTTGCATTTACTACTTCTCCTAGTGAAAATATATATGGTATAGAAAGATTATTACAACCAATAAATTTCTTCTTTTTACCATTATCAAAATATGCATTTAAAATAAATTCGGTATTAAGATATTATCCATTATTTTTAACAGTACAATATAAAACATTCAAAGCATGTGCATCAAGAGGAATAGATTACTATAATACAAATATATTAAAAAGAATTAGTATATTTACAAAAATACAAGGAAATATAAGAAGACTTACTAGTTTTAAAAATGGACAAATAATGTTTGCAAGTGTATTAAGACTATTTCATGATAGAAGAAAAAGAAGTAATTATAGAACAAATAAAATAGGATTTTATGATTTATTCTTTACATTATTCCATTTAGTACTTATATATGCAATTCTTGTAGAAAGAGGAATATTATGAGATATTTAATAAATATGTCATATAATGGTAATAGTTTCTATGGATATCAAATCCAAAATAATAATATTACTGTTGAAGGTGAAATAGAAAAGTGTTTATCAAAAATATTAAATCAAAATATTAATACAGTAGGCTCATCTAGAACTGATAGGAACGTACACGCGATAAATCAATATTGTCATTTTGATTATGAAAAAGAAATTGATACAGAAAAATTAAAACATAGTATGAATTCAATGATAAATGATAATATTTATATTAAAAGTATTAAAAAAGTTGATGATAACTTTCATGCAAGATATAGTGTTATAAAAAAAGAATATATTTATAAAATTAATATGGGAGAATATAATCCAATAGAAAAAGATTATGTATTACAATATAATAAAAAGATTAGTGAAAATGTACTAGATGAATTTATAAAATTAATAAGTGGTAAACATAATTTTAAAAGTTTTACATCAGATAATAATAACAAAACTTATGAAAGAGATTTAATAGTTGACTATAAAATTAAAAGTGATATATTATATCTAAGATTTTATTCAAGTGGATTTCTAAGATATATGATAAGAAATATAGTAGGACTTTTACTTGATATAAATGATGGAAAGAAGAGTTTAAGTGATATAAATCACATATTTAAAAGTGAAGATAGAAAAGAATGTGGAAGGTGTGCAAGTGGAAGTGCTCTTTACTTAAATAAAATTGAATACTAAAAAATATACTTAAATAGGAGGTAAATTTATGCAAATATATAATTCATTAACTCGTAAAAAAGAAGAATTTATACCAAATGAAGAAGGAAAAGTTAAAATGTATACATGTGGACCTACTGTATATCATTATGCTCATATTGGTAATTTTAGAAGTTATATTTTTGAAGATATATTAGAAAAATATTTAACATATATTGGTTATGATGTTAAAAGAACTATGAATATAACAGATGTTGGACATTTATCAGGAGACTTTGATAATGGAAAAGATAAGATGGTAGAAGAAGCAAAAAAAGAAAATAAAGGTGTTTTAGAAATTGCTGAATTTTACACAGATGCCTTTAAAAAAGATTTTCTATCTTTAAATTTGAAATGGCCAGAAATAGTTATTCCAGCAACTAGTTGTATTAGTCAATATATATTAATGATTAATAAATTACTTGAAAAAGGTTTTGCTTATATTTCAAATGGAAATGTATATTTTGATACATCTAAATTAGATAATTATTATGTATTTTCAAATCATAATAGTGAAGAGTTGTATGTAGGAGTTAGAGATAGTGTAGAAGAGGATATGGGAAAAAAGAATAAAACTGATTTTGCACTTTGGTTTACTAAATCTAAATTTGATGGACAAGCACTTAAATGGGATAGTCCATGGGGAGAAGGATACCCTGGATGGCATATTGAATGTTCTGGAATTAGTATTAAATATTTAGGAGAATACTTAGATATTCACTGTGGTGGTGTTGATAATAAATTCCCACATCATACTAATGAAATTGCACAATCAGAGGGGTACTTAGGACATAAATGGTGTAATTATTGGTTCCATGTTGAACACTTAAATTTAAAAGAGGGGAAAATGGGTAAAAGTGAGGGTAATGCAATTACACTAAGTACTCTAAAAGAAAAAGGATATACTCCTCTTATATATAAATATTTTTGCTTAGGTTCATATTATAGAAAAGAATTAGTATTTAGTTATGAGGGGTTAGATGGTGCTAAGAACTCATATAATAAACTTAAAAATAAAATTAAATCATTAAAAGAAGTAGGAGAAATTGATAATGATAAAGTATTAGAGTTTCAAAGTAAATTTAGAGAATCTCTTGATAATGATTTAAATACATCACTTGCTCTTACTGTACTTTATGATGTATTAAAGAGTGATTTAAATGATAAAACTAAAAAATATTTAATTGAAGATTTTGATAAAGTTTTAGGTTTAGATTTATTAGGTGAAGATGATATTGAAGGAGAACTTATAGATTATATTAATTCTAAAATTGAAGAAAGAAATAAAGCAAAAGCAGAAAAAAATTATTCTCTTGCAGATGAAATAAGAAATGAATTACTAGAAAAAGGTATAGAACTTATGGATACAAGAGAAGGTACTAAATATAAAATAAATTGAAATTAGATAAATCTAATTTCTTTTTATATGATTAATTAAATTATTCTTGACACTTTTTAAAATTAGTAATAAAATATGATAGCATTTTGAAAAGGAGGAATATATGAAAAGAAAATATTTAAGATTAAATTTAAAGGATAGTTATTTTTGGCAATCAAATAAAGAAAAGGGTATTGTAGAAGAAAAACAATATGAAATGAGAAAAGAAGACTGTTTAAATTATCTTTATTTTAAAGTATTAACTCCTAATATACTAATAGAAGAATTAACACATGAAAAATTAATATTAAATTCTAATAATAAAGAAGTACTTTTACCAAAAGGAATAAAAATAAATTTTGATAATTTTGAAGAATGTAGTTCAAGTGATATAATGGATTCATTTAATGAAATAAAAACAAAAAATTTAAATAAAGAATATTATCAAATTATATGTGATTTTATATATAGAAGTAATTTATGTGCATATAAAGAAGAGAAGAAAAATAACAAATCATTAAATTTAACAAAATAATTAAAGGTATTAATAAAAAATAATATCTTTTTTAATATTTTAATGTTATAATTTTAATAGTATTTTTAGGAGGCAATTATGAAGTTAACTAGAACAGAAGCAAGAGAAAAAATAATGATAATTTTATATCAAATAGATTTTTATATTAAAAATGATATTTCATTTGATTTAGAAGAAGTATTTAAAGAAAATTTAGAAATAGATAATAAATATGTAAAAGATATAGTAAATGGAGTACTTGAAAATATAGAGAAAATAGATAGTGTTATTTCTAAATATTTAGATAATTGGGATTTAGATAGACTTGGAAAAACAGATAAAGCGATATTAAGACTTGGTACTTATGAAATATTATATTATGATACTCCTAAAATTGTTGCAATAAATGAAGCAGTTGAACTATCTAAAAAATATAGTGATGATAAAGTGGTTAAATTAATAAATGCAGTATTAGATAAGATTAATGATAATGAGGATACTCATGAATAATGAATATCTAAGTGTTAGTGATATTAATAAAATAATTAAATATACTGTTGAAGGAAATGAAGAGTTAAGAAGTGTATATTTAAAAGGAGAAATAAGTAATCTTAAATTTCATGGAAGAGGACACTTATATTTTTCACTAAAAGATGAAACAAGTAAAATAAATGCAGTAATGTTTAATTATGCAAGAACTCTTATAAATTATATTCCAAAAGATGGAGACTCTGTATTAGTTCATGGAAGAATTGGAGTATATGAGTCTGGTGGAAGTTATCAAATATATGTAGATGAAATGAATTTAGATGGTGTTGGTAACTTATATGTTTTATTTGAAGAATTAAAGAAAAAACTAGCAAAAGAAGGATTATTTGATAAAGAACATAAGCAAAAAATTAAAAGAGTTCCAAGAAAAATAGGAGTTATAACAGCACCAACAGGAGCAGCAGTAAGAGATATAATTTCTACTATTAATAGAAGATTTCCAATGACTGAAATATATTTATTTCCAACACTTGTTCAAGGAGAAAGTGCTGCACAAAATATAGTTAAAATGATAGAACTTGCTAATACATTTGATGATATTGATACAATTATATTAGGACGTGGTGGTGGATCTATTGAAGACTTATGGGCATTTAACGAAGAAATAGTAGCAAGAGCAATATATAAAAGTAGAATACCTATAATTAGTGGTGTTGGACATGAAATAGATTTTACAATAAGTGATTTTGTAGCAGATTTAAGAGCACCAACTCCAACAGGAGCGGCCCTTCTTGCAACACCTGATATAGAAGAGGTAAGAAGATACTTTAAAAATGCTATGCAAAGATGTCACACATCTATTGAAAATATAATATATAGTTATACACAACTTTTAAACAAATATAAATCAAATTATATACTAAATAATCCAATAAGATTATATGAAATGAAAGAACAAAAAATAGATAATTTATATGATAGACTTAATAGTTACATAAATAATTATTTAGATAATTATAGACATATAATAGACAAATACAAATCAAATTATATATTAAATAATCCAAAAGTTTTATATGATATTAAAATACAAAAGGTAAGTTTACTAAAAGAAAGTATTTTAAAAAATACAAATAAAATTATAGAAAATAATACAAATAAATTAGAAACATTAAAATTAAAATTAGATTTATTAAATCCTGTAAATATTCTTGATAAAGGTTATTCAATAGTATATAGGGATAATGAAATTATAAAAGATGTAAGTAAACTTAAAAATGATGATGAAATCAATATTATGGTAAAAAATGGAAAAATAAATGCAAATGTAAAAGGAGTAGATATAAAATGAGTGAAAAGAAAGAAAAAAAATTTGAAGATGCAGTAAGAGAATTAGAAACAATAGTAGGTGAACTTGAAAGTGGAGAACTTGATTTAGATAAATCTATTGCTAAATATACAGAAGCAATGAAATTAATAGATTTTTGTGAAAAAAGATTAAATACAGCAACAGAAACTATTAATAAATTAGTGGATGAAAATGGTAAAATAACTAATTTTGAAATAGAAGAATAGTAAAAATTGGTTATCTAATAATTGGATAGTTAAATAATTAATAAAAGTTAAAAATAATAAAGAGGTGATGTCATGAAAAAAATGATGTTTACTATATTTATTATTTTATTTTTGCCTGTTTGTATTTTTGCTTATTCTAAAAATATTATTCCAGGTGGTGAAAGTATTGGAATACAAATAAATTCAGATGGTTTAATAGTAGTAGGATATTATAAAGTTAATGATAAATATATTGCTAAAAATAATATTAAAATAGGAGATAGAATAATTAAAATAAATGGAAAAAGTGTGAGTTCTATAAGTGAACTTACTAATATTATAAATGATAGTATTGCAGAAAATTTAAGTGTTGATGTGGAAGTTATAAGAAATAATAAAATTGTTAAAACTAATTTAACACTTGAAATAGAAAATAATATGTATAAAACAGGTCTATATATAAAAGATAGTGTAACAGGACTTGGAACACTTACTTATATAGATCCAATTACAAAAGTATATGGATCATTAGGCCATGAGATAATATTGAGTGAAACAAATAATAGAGTTGAAGTAAAAGATGGAAATATTTTACTTAGTAAAGTAACTAATATAAATAAAAGTAGAAATGGAAAAGTTGGTAGTAAAAATGCAAATATTTTATATAATAAAAAAATAGGAACAATTATTAAAAATACACAAACCGGTATTTATGGAATGTACACATCATCTATTCCAAATAAAGATACATTAGAAGTAGCAGAGTTTTCAGAAATCAAAAAGGGTGATGCATACATATTAACAGTAACTAAAAATAATGAAATAAAAAAATATAATATTAATATAATAGATAAATATTATAATAAAAAAGATACACAAAAAGCATTTAGTTTTGAAGTTACAGATAACGCGTTAATAAATGAAACAGGTGGTATAGTACAAGGAATGAGTGGTTCACCAATAATACAAAATGATAAAATTATAGGTGCAGTTACAAATGTTGTAATTGATAATGTTAAACTTGGTTATGGTATAAGTATTATAACAATGCTTGAGTCAGGAGATGAGTTATTAAATTAAGATATTTAGATTAAAATTTAAATATCTTTTTTTCTTCTAATAAAATGCTTGAAAATATATTTTATTTTTATTATAATGTATATAGAATAGAGGTTATGTATATGAATAAAAAAGGTTTTACATTAACAGAATTACTTGTAGTAATAGCGATTATAGGAATACTTAGCGTTATTATTGTGCCTAGTGTTATAACTATTAATAATAATATAAATGAAAGATTACTAGCACAAAAAATAGAACAAATAGTATCTGCTGCTGAATTATATGGAAGTAATAATGAAGAGATATTTAATGGTACAACAGAAGTAGAAGTTTATGTTTATGAATTAATTGAATCAAATTATTTAACTATAGATACAAAAATTAATAATGACAATTGTACTGATGCTGTAAAAGGTCAAACTAACAAAGGATGTATGATAAATCCAGTTGAAAAAAGTTCAATGAATAATTTAAAGGTATTATTAAGAAAAGGAACTCTTGGAATAACTGGAGAATTGGAAGGTGGTAGCGGTTCATCTGGTTCTGAAGGTAGTGCAAGTGAAAAATTAGTTGAAACAATATGTAAAGGATTTAATGATGGAACATTTGTAGGACAAACAATGGATGCTAGTGGTGGTATTGTTACTTGTCAATGTAATGCTACAAATACTGCTTTACTTGCAAATGGAATAGAAGTTGATGCATGTTTAATTTCTGGTGATAATGTTAATAATTTCTTAAAATATGGAAGTTCTGTTGCTAATTGGAGAGTAATGGGATTATATAAATTAGATTCAGATAGTGATCTATTATATCCAAAGATTATTACTAGCGAACCTATTTAATAAAATAAAAATCAGGAAACGAAATTCTTGATTTTTTATTTATTTGGATCAATTAATGAAAGTGATACTTTTTCTTTATCTTTATTGATATCAATTACATAACAAGTAACTATATCACCAACTGATAAGACTTCACTTGGATGTTTAATATACTTATTAGTTATTTTAGATATATGAACAAGACCATCATTATGAAGTCCAATATCAATAAAAGCACCAAAGTCTACTACATTTCGAACAGTTCCTTCAAGATGCGTACCTATTTTTAAATTATCAATAGTTAAAATATCACTTTTTAGAAGAGGCATTTCATAGTCATCTCTAAAATCTCTATTAGGTTGTTTTAATGAATCAATTATATCATTTAATGTATATAAATCTATATCTAATTCCTTTGATACTTTTGTAGGATCAATTTTATCAAGTGAATTTATTAATTCTTTTGTTCCAATATCATTTACATTCATATTTATATAATTTAATAATTTTAATGTTTTATCATAACTTTCTGTATGAATATTAGTTTTATCAAGAGGATTATCTCCATCAATTACTCTCATAAAACCAATTGATTGTTCATATACTTTATCATTTAAAAGTTTTTTCTTTTTAATTTCTTCTCTTGATTTAATTTTACCATTTTCTTCCCTATATTTAATAATTTTATCAATTGCAGTTTTAGTTAAACCAGATATATATTTAAGTATAGATGGACTTGCAGTATTTATATTAACTCCTACATTATTAACACATTTAGTTACTGTAAAATCTAATGATTCAGATAGTTTCTTTTGTGATACATCATGCTGATATTGACCAACACCAATAGATTTAGGATCTATTTTAACTAGTTCATTTAATGGATCTTGTAGTCTTCTTGCAATTGACACAGCACTTCTTTGTTCTACATGTAAATTTGGAAATTCACTAATAGCAAGAGGACTTGCACTATAAACACTAGCACCTGCTTCTGATACAATTGCATATTTACAATTTTTAACATCTTTTAGAGTTTCACTTACTAATTTCTCACTTTCTCTTGATGCAGTTCCATTTCCAATAGCAATAATATCAATATGATATTTATTAATTAAATCTTTTAGAGTTTCTTTTGATTTTTCCCATTCATTTTTAGGTTCATGTGGATAAATTACTGATATATTCAATACTTTTGAAGTATTATCAACAACTGCTAGTTTACAACCTGTTCTAAATGCAGGATCAAAACCTAAAACAATTTTATCTTTCATTGGTGGAATAAGTAATAAATTCTCTAAGTTTTCTTTAAATACTTCAATTGATTTATCTTCACTTTGAAGAGTTAATTCACTTCTTACTTCTCTTTCTATTGAAGGTGCTATAAGTCTTTTATAACTATCTTTAATTGACTCTATTACAATATCTTTAACAGGACTTTCTTTTTTAATAATTTTAGATTCTAAATATGAAATGATTTCATCATTATTAACATCTATTGAAACAGATAATATTTTTTCATTTTCACCTCTGTTAATAGCAAGAACTCTATGAGGTTTTATATATTTTACATTTTCTTTATAATCATAATACATTTCATATGTTTTATTTTCATCATTTGCATTTTTCTTTAATTTAGATGTAATAATACCATTTTTAAAAAAATAACTTCTTATCCATTTTCTATAATATGCATTATCACTTATCCATTCTGCTATTATGTACTTAGCACCCTCTAATGCATCACTTTCTGTTTTAACATTTTCATTTAAATATTTTTTAATAGTTTCACTATTAAATGTAGTAGGGAAACTCATAATAATTTTAGCAAGTCCTTCAAGTCCATTTTTAATAGCCTCAGTTGCCTTAGTTTTCTTTTTCTCTTTAAATGGAGCATAAATATCTTCAACTTCAACTATTTTTTTAGCATTCATTATATTTGTTTTAATTTCATCTGTAAGTAAACCTTTTTCATCTATTAATCTAATTACATCTTCTTTTCTTTTAAGTAAATTATTTTGATATTCATAGTATTCATTAATCTTTCTTATTTCCTCTTCATTAAGTCCATTAGTTGCTTCCTTTCTATATCTTGCTATAAAAGGAATAGTATTTCCGTCCCTTAATAATTTTAATGCACTATTAATACTACTTTCATTAATATTTAATTCTTCACTTATTTGTTTTATAATTTCTTCGTTCATATTTTCTCCTTAACACACTTATATAATTGTATCAAAAATTAATAATTTCTTCATTCATTTAAACACATTATTTACATAAATATTGAAGTTAAATTTTAAATAATTTATAATAATTAATATTTGAGGAGATAATATGTCAAAAATAAGTAATGTTTTATCAATGATTGAAGGGTAAAAAGTATTCTATTTTAGAATTAGCGGGTTTACTAGAAGTAAGTCCTAGAATGATAAGAGTATATAAAGATGAAATAGAAAAGTCTGGTATTTATATTGATACTATTAGGGGACCTTATGGTGATATGTATTAAATCAAAAAATATCTTTACCAAAAAGAAACACTATAAAAAGTGATATAAATATTGAAAATAAAGAAAACTTTAATTTAATAAATAAGGCAGTAAAAGAAGAAAGAAAATGTTTAATAGAATATTATTCAAAAGATAGAACTAGTTTAACTAAAAGAATAGTCGCGGTTATTGATGTTTATTGTTATAGTGATGAATTTTATATAAGTGCCTTTTGTGAACTTAGAAAAGATATGAGAAATTTTAATTTAAATAGGATTAAAAATATAAAATTATTAGAAAAATTTTAAAGTGACATATATACTTCCTCTATTAGTGTTATCATTAATTAGTAAGAAAGGAGTGAATAAAATGCTTACATATGTAACAAGTAATCATGGAAAATATATAAGTGTAAAAGAAGAATTTGAAAGAAATAATATTGATGTAAATTTTTATAAATATGATTTTCATGAACCAGATATTAACAATATAGAAGTAGTATCAAAAAGTAAAGTATTAGAAGCATACAATATATTAAAAACTCCATGTTTTGTAAAAGATAGTGGATTTTATATAGAAGATTATCCAAATAATCCAATGTATCCAGGTGCTTTTGTTAAAAGAAGTGGTATTAGTACTAATATAGATTTACTTTTAGATACAATGAAAGATGTTAAAAATAGAAATTGTTTCTTTTTAGATTGTTTAACATTTTATGATGGTGAAAACTTTTATACTTTTTATGGTAAGAGTACAGGAACTTTGTCTTATCAAAAAAGAGGAAATAATATGGAAAAATCACAATCTAATTTATGGTATGTTTTTATACCTAAAAATTCAAATAAAACACTTGCTGAAATGAATGACTATGAAAGAAATAATAGAAATGATGAACATACTTCTGCTAATTATGAATTTGCAAATTGGTATAAAAATGTTTATATGAAAAATAAATCTATAATTTTAAAAAAATATTAATGTTTTGCTTGCTTAAAAAATTATATTATATTATAATAAATTTCAATGAAATTATAATGATTTAAAAATAAATAAATTAAGGAGGATTTTAAAAATGAATTATTTCTATGTAAAAAATAAAGAAAATGTTGAAAAATATGAATTATCTTATAATAAAGAAGAAGTATTAAATTTAAGGCAAAAATTAATTGATAATTGTAGTGAAATTAGTAATGGAGAAATAATTACTTCAAATAATAATATAGAAAAATATATGCAAGGATGTGAAATAAGAAATATATCTAAAGGAATACATTTGTCTGAAAATACATTAAAATATCACTATCAATTATATAAGTATCCAAATGTAGTAAACATTATAGATAAAATATTAAATGGTGATATTCAAGCATTTATTAACTTAAATATAGAATTAAATGCTTTAAAAAAAGAAGATAAAAAAGAAAATAATAAATATGAATTAGAAATACAAAAAATATTAAATGAAATAGATAAAATTAATAGTTTAGATATAGATAGAAAAATAGATAAATTATTGTTATTAAAAGAAGTACAAGAAAAATCTAAATTAAATGTTAATCAAAAAAGTGTATTATATTATTATGATGAAATAATTAATTTATTTAAAACAAATTTAATAGATTCTAAAGAATACAATAAATTTTTAGATAGTTTAGTTTTTGATAATGAAAAATTAGTGTTAACTAAAAATAAATTTTAGGAGTAGATTATGTATTATTTTGAAAAACAAGGAAATATTATAAATAAATATGATGTAAAATATAATAGTACTGAATTAATAAAAATAAATGAAGAAATAATAAATAATTATAGTACTATAACTCATAAAGAAACAAAAGGGACAATAGAGCCTTATTATGATGGAAATATTCTAGAATTTAGAAATATAAAATCAACAAAGATAGGTAAACGTGAATATATAGATGGAAATGATAAAACCATATATTTATTTACTTATGATGAATATGTTTATCCTAGAATATCTATTGAAATTAATAAATTATTAAACGGTGATATTACTGCTGCTAAAAAAATATTTGAATATGAAGAAGAAAAAGAATATTTGAAATTAAAATTAAGTGAATTAACATCATCATTTAACTCAACAGATAAAAAAGATTATGATGATCCACTTGATTATTTAGAAAGTCAAATAAATGAATTAAATAATCTAAAATGTTTAATAGATTCTTTAAATTATAATTTAGAAGCATTAATTACAGAAAAAAATATATTAGATAAATATGGTGATGAATTAAAAAGTAATATTAAAATTGAATTAGTTGATAGTATAGATGAAGAAGAGTTAAATGAAGTATCAAAGTTTTTAGATATTAATTTAATACCATTTTCTACTAATGATAAGATTAGTGATAATGTAAGAAGACAATTAAAAAATTTTAGAAAATAGATAAATTAGTATGTTTAATTACATACTTTTTTAATGTTTTAATAATAAAAAACACAAATAATTAAAATAATTTACATAATTATTTCACATTTGAAAAATATACTTTTTATGTAAAGGAGAGATTTATGTATATATTTAAGAACGCATGGAAAAGTATTATAAGAAATAAAGGAAGGAATATTTTAATAACTATAATAATCATGGTTATTGCGTCATCTACTGCGATTAGTCTTGCTACTTTAAAAAGTGCAAGTGACATAGTAGATGCATATAATTCTAAAAATCCAATTGAGGCATCTATTTCTATGAATAGAGAGGTATTAATAAGTAGTTTACGTGAAGGGGATAAAACACAAGAAGAAATGATTAATTCATTTAATGATATTAAAGGACTTAGTGAAGATGAAATTGTAAATTATGCAGATAGTGACTATATTAAAGAATACTATTATACTTATAGTTTAGGAGTAGATGCTAAAAACTTAACAGAAGCAACTGATTCATTAGTAAAAGAAACAACAGAAGTAAAAACTGAAACTAGTACAAGTAGTTGGGGTAGTCCATTTAATGGAGGAAAGATGCCTCCAAGAGGTGGTAATATGGGTGGAAAAACAACTAGTAAGAAAACAACAACTACTAAAACAGAAAAAATATTTAATGAAAAAGCAGATAATGGAGCATTTACTTTAATAGGTTATAATTCATATGAAGATATGAAAAAGTTTGTAAATGGCGACTATATAATTACAGAGGGTAATGTAAGTGATGACTTTAATTCATCTAATTGTGTTATTTCAGAAGAACTAGCAACTTTAAATAAATTAAAATTAAATGATAAAATTACTGTTATTGATACAAATAATACTAAAAATACATATGAACTTACTATAACAGGAATTTATAAAGAAAACACAGATTCATCAAATGATATTACATCTATGTTTTCTAATTCTGCTAATGAAATAATAACAAATACAAATTTTATTAAAAAAATGTTAGATAAAAATTCAAAATTAACTGAAAATATTACACCAACATTTATATTAAAAGATAAAGAAGATATAGAATCATTTTCAAAAGAAGTAGAAGATAAAGGTCTTAGTGAATATTATATGGTTACAAGTAATATTGAGGAAATAGAATCTGCTACTAAATCTATTAATAATGTAAAAACTTTTTCAACAGCATTTCTAATTATTACATTATTAATTGGTGGAATTGTACTTTCTGTTATAAATATGATTAATATAAGAGAAAGAAAATATGAAATAGGTGTTTTAAGAACTATTGGTATGAAAAAATCAAAATTATCACTTCAATTTATGTTTGAATTATTAATAGTTAGTTTATTAGGCTTATCAATAGGTGCTTGTATTGGCTCATTTACAAGTGTTAAGGTTGCTAATAAATTATTAGAGTCAGAAATAAAGAATACAAATGAAGAATATAATAATATATCTAAAAATTTTGGTATACCAAATGAAGAAGATAAAGGTGAAGAAGTAAAACAAGTAAATAATAGAAATAGATATAATTTTGGTGTTGCTAATATCAATGAAGTAAATAATATAAATGCAGTTGTTGATATTAAAGTTTTATTAGAATTATTAGGAATTGGAGTATTATTAACACTTATAAGTTCACTTGCTAGTATGATTTCTATATCAAGATTTTCACCATTAACAATATTGAAGGAGAGAAGTTAATGAAAAAGAACAATAAAGAAATTAAAGATAAGAAAATAAAAACAGATACAAAAGTAAATAAAAAACAAACTAAAATAGTAAATGAAACAAAATCAGATAATATTTTAGAATTAAAAGATGTAAGTTATAGATATAGTGATGCTAAAAAAGATGAGTATGTATTAAAAAATATTAATTATAATTTTAAACTAGGTAAAATATATGCTATTAAAGGAAAAAGTGGTAGTGGAAAAACTACATTATTATCATTAATTAGTGGACTTGAAAAGAAATATCAAGGAACTATATTATATAATTCTAAAAATTTAAAAAAGATGGATTTAGATGTTTATAGAAATACTGATATTGGTATAGTTTTTCAAAGTTATAATTTATTACCACATTTAACAGCAAGTGAAAATATTATATTATCAATGGATATTAGTAAAGTTAAAGTTAAAAATAAAAAAGCAAAAGCAATTGAACTTATGAAAAGTGTGGGTTTAAGTGAAAATTTAGCAAAAAGAAGAGTATTAAAATTAAGTGGTGGAGAACAACAAAGAGTTTCTATTGCAAGAAGTCTTTCTTATAACCCTAAAATAATTTTGGCAGATGAACCCACAGGTAATTTAGATAAAGAAACAGAAAATGAAATATTAGATATATTTGTAAGACTTGCTCATGAAGAAAATAAATGTGTAATAATAGTAACACATTCTACTAATGTATGTGATCAAGTTGATGAAATATATGAATTAAAACCACAAAAATAAAAGGGGCTGTCGAAAAAGTTAAATAATTAATTTTTTTGACAGTTCTTTTTTTGATTTACACTTGGAAACTTTTCAGA
>CANRJN010000013.1 GCA_947630945.1 uncultured Bacilli bacterium
TTGTACAACTATCAAAAATGAGCAAGCCTAGTAATTATAAGGCTTTGCTCATTTTTACTGCAAAACTCAAGATAACATATAAAGAAAAAAATAAAAACACTTTTTTTAAAAATTTTCATATATTATTATAGGTGAATATAATGAATAGTAATCTTTTAGGCATATTAAAAAATATAAATTTATCATCAATTGCTAGCACTGCTAATAAAACTCTTAATATTGTAAAGAAAACTATTCCCGTTTATAAAGAGATAAGACCTTATATTAATCATGAAAAGACTATATTTAAAAAACAAAATGAAAGTGAGAATGATGAAATAAAAGAAAGCAAAATGGATGCAAATACTCAAACTGAATATAATGATTCTCTTACTTTCTTTCAATAAATTATTCTATATTATCTGTACTTAATATAGTTAAGAATGCTTCTTGTGGTATTGATACACTACCTACTTGTTTCATTCTCTTTTTGCCTTCTTTTTGTTTTTCTAAAAGTTTTCTTTTACGGGACACATCTCCTCCATAACATTTAGCAAGTACATTTTTTTTCATCGCAGATATATCTTCTCTTGCTATTACTTTCGAACCAATACTTGCTTGAATTGGAACTTGAAACATTTGTCTTGGTATTATTTTCTTTAAGTTTTTACAAATAACACTTCCTCTTTTATACGCAAAGTCTTTATGTACTATAATACTTAGTGCATCAATTATTTCTCCATTTAATAGTATATCCATCTTAACAAGTTTACTTTCTTTATTTCCTATAAATTCATAATCAAATGATGCATAACCTTTTGTATAACTTTTTAATTTATCAAAAAAATCATATACTATTTCAGATAGAGGAAGTTCATAAACAAGGTTTACTCTTGACTCATCTATATAACTAATAGATTTATATATACCTCTTTTATCTTGACATAATTCCATAATTGAACCTACAAATTCACTTGGAACATAAATATTTGTTTTAACAAATGGTTCTAATATTTTAGATATTTTAGTAGGTTCTGGCATTTTAGATGGAGAGTCTACAAGAATGCTACTCCCATCACTTAAAACTACTTCATATATAACTGATGGACTTGTAGCAATTATATCAATATTAAATTCTCTTTCTATTCTCTCTTCTATTATTTCCATATGAAGTAAGCCTAAAAATCCACATCTAAATCCAAATCCTAATGCGGTTGATGTTTCTGGTTCAAATACAAGTGAAGCATCACTTAATTTTAGTTTTAATAATGCTTCTTTTAATGCATTATATTTAGAACTATCAACAGGAAAAATTCCAGAATAGACCATTGGTTTCATAGGTTTGTATCCTTCTAGTGCTTCTACTGTTTCATTTTCTTTACATATAGTATCTCCTACTTCAACCTCTGTAATACTTTTAATTGATGCTGTTAAAAAACCTACTTCACCAGAAGTTAATATATCTTTTTTTATTTCTTTTGGAGTATGCTTACCAAGTTCTAATACTTCATATACTGCATTTGAATTAATAAATCTTATTCTGTCTCCTACTTTAACACTACCATCTTTTATTCTAACAAGTACAACAACACCTTTATATGGATCAAAATAACTATCAAATATTAGCGCGCGAAATTTATTTAATTCACTTTTAGGAGATGGAATCCTATCAATCACTGCATCTAATAATTCTTCTACTCCCTCACCTGTTTTTCCACTACATAAAATTATTTCGTCTCTGTCAAATCCAATTGTATTTACAAGTTCATTAGTAACTTTTTCTATATCTGCATTTGGTAAATCTATTTTATTAATTACAGGTATTATTTTAAGATTAGCATCAAGTGCTAGATATAAATTTGCAAGAGTTTGTGCTTCTATTCCTTGTGTTGCATCTACTACTAGTATTGCACCTTCACAAGCAGCAAGACTACGTGATACTTCATAACTAAAATCTACATGTCCTGGTGTATCTATTAAATGAAATAAATATCCTTTATAATGTAATTCTACTGCATTTAATTTAATGGTAATTCCTCTTTCTCTTTCTAAATCCATAGAATCAAGTATTTGTTCTTTTTTTTCTCTTTCACTTACTGCATGACAAACATCAAGTATTCTATCTGCAAGAGTACTCTTACCATGATCTATATGTGCTATAATACAAAAATTTCTTATTTTTTCTTGTTCCATAAATTAAATTTTAACAAAACAAAAGATAAATTTCAATATTTAAAAGTATTTTCATTTATCTTATATATATGGTTTAAAAAATTTTATTTTTAATATTTTACCTGTAAAATGTAAAAGCCTATCCATAAGCACGTCTTCACCCTTATAATTTAATATGTAGACACCATTATTACTTTCATCTAAAAATATATTCATAAAAGATTTTATATCACTTGTAACACTATCATTAACTAACTTTTGTATTAATATATCATTATCTATACCTTCTTTATAATTAGTTAAATTATAAGTATATGTAATTATAGATAAACCTATTCTTTGATAAATAATTGGTGATATTGATTTTATTAATTCATTTAAATGTTTGATAACTATATCATAATATTCATCATTAATTTTATCACTTTTAACTAAACAATAAATAAATGATCTAAATAAAGATTTCTTATAATATGTAGTAATTTCAATATTATTAATATTTGTATTTATTACTGCAAATTTTTTACCTAATACATGCTTTATATTATCTTTTAAATTAGAATATGTATCTTTAAAATCATAAAATTTATATTTATCTTTTTCACTTATATAAACTTCATCCATAATTATTATTCCTCAATTATTTCAACAGGTTTATATTCTGCATCAAAATCAAGATTAGCAACAAAATATGTATCTTGTACATCATTTGGTGTATTTTCATCAAGCCATGTCCATAAGCAATATGTTCTATCTTCATTTGATAAAAGCATATCATCTTTTAAAATAATATTATCTTCTAAATTTCCATATGTATTAATTATTACATTTTCTCTATCAATATTATTATTACAATTACTTATTCCTACTTTTATATTATTAGAATATAATGTTGTAAGACTTTTATATTCTTCTATATTATTTGATGGTTTATAATCTTCATCTTCTTTTAATTTTATAGTTAAATATGATTTTAATGTACCTGTATTTTTAATATTAAAAATATATGGTTCACTTTTTAATGCTTCTGCATCACTAGTATATGGATAAATATTTTCAATAACACTTTCCCCATTTACATTTTTAGTACCAATTACTTGTCCAAAGTTAGAATAATTATTTTTACAACTTTCATCACTACAAAAAGTTATTTCTAAATCTCCTATATTTATAGTATTATCTTCACCTTTATCAACAGATAAAAAATATGCATAAGAAGACCCAATAAATATAGTTACAATTATAACTACAAAACCAATTAATAATATTAATTCTTTTTTAATCAGTTCATCTATATACATATGACTATCTCCTTATTTATATATTAAATATATCACAAATAATAGATTAATACAAATGAAAAAAATGAAGAATTTTGTCTTCATTATTTATCAATATGTACATCTACTTGTTTATATGGAATTTCTATTTTATTTTTATCAAATTCATTTTTAATACTTTCCATTAAATCAAAATATACATTCCAATAATTTTCAGTTTTAGTCCATACTCTTAATGTAAATATTAAAGCAGAATCAGCATGAGTTTTAAGTCTTACAACTTTATCATCATCTTGTAAAATTAATTCGTGTTTATCTATTATAGAATTTAATATTTTTTTAACTTTATCAATATTTGTATTATATGATACTGATACATCAATATCTACTCTTCTTTTAGTATTAGCAGAATAATTTACTATATTTGAATTAGATAAATTACCATTTGGAAGTTGTATTATTTTATTATCAATAGTAGTTATTGTTGTATAAAACATTGTTATTGATTTTACTGTACCTTCAAGATTATTTACTAGTATATAATCTCCTACTTTAAATGGTTTAAATATAAGTATCATAAGTCCACCTGCAATATTTGAAAGTCCTCCTTGTAATGCAAGACCTATTGCAACAGCACCAGAACCTACTATTGTTACAAGTGATGCCATTGGAACACCAATTATTGAAAGAACAATTACAAATAATAATATTTTTAATGATATTACTATAAAACTAATAACAAATCCCTTAGCACTTGCATCTAATGCTTTAAGTTTATGTTCCTTTTTTAATGTCTTTTCAAGTAAACTAATTAATCTAAATCCAATTACTAAAACTACTAATGATATTAGTATTTTAATTAATAAATCACTAGCACCTTCAATTAAATTTTCTAATACTTTATCCATTACTTATCACCAAATACATACTATCATAAAATTAATGACTTTACAATATTTTAGATTATTGTATCAAATTATATAATATTAAAAAGTATTTTATTTATAAGTTATTTTTACAATACCAGATATTAAATTTTCTTCACCAGATTCACCTAAATAATATATTCTTAAATTATCATTTTCACTTAAATATTCATCTAAATTTTTAATACGATTATTAGAATCTTTTACTTCAATATATAAATTATCTGATAATTCTATATCATTAATCTTAATTAATTTATCAAATTCTATTGTATCATTTTCTTTAATTCCATTACGTAATATTACTTTATTTTTAAAATCTATTACATAATCATTGAGTTTAATTCTTTTAACTGTTAAATAATCTCTAATATAAGAAATATAAAAACTTGTATTAATAATCTCTAAATCTTCTACTTCACCAGATTCAATTTCAATCATATTAACATTACTAATATAAACATTTTTTGCATAAATATAATCAATGTATATTCCTGCATTTTTAAAATCACTAATTTTACCATTTCCAATAAAATTATCTATATATAATTGACTTATATTTAATTTTTCTTCTTCTGTAAATTTATGATAATAAGATACATTTTTATCATATTTTTCATTATAAGAATTTATTACTTCTTGATTTACTATTGCATTATCAAATACATTTGATTTATGTAGATAATATGAAATTTCTTTACTTAAATTAGTATTTAATCTAAAACAAAATAAATATATAAAAATTATTAAAAATAATGTATAAAATATTTTAAAGAAAATGTTTTTTGTAATATTTTTTACTTTATAAATATAGCTTAATATTACATATGCAATACTTGGAATAACTATATCTAATGCAATTAGAGTTAAAAAATAGAAATTATGTTTATTATTAAATTTATATATTATTGCATAAATTATTGGAGTAAATAAACACAAATAAAATATAATAGAAATAATAAAATATATATTTAAATATTTATTTTTTTTATCTTTAATTAACATATAAATTGCTATATAAGATAGTAAATATAATAGAAGAAAAATACTAACTAAAAGTAAATCTCCTGGAATATAATTAACTTCTGTTAAAATATTATTATTACCATAAAATAAAATACATTGAATAATTATTAATAACATAACCCCTAAAAATTTAAGAAATGATTTCATTTTTAACACCTACACTTCTATTAAAATTATATATATATATATTAAAAGTCAATGATAACTAAAAAAGAATAAACAATTTCTTGTTTATTCTACTTTTTATCTAATATACCTTTTAAAAATTGTCCTGTATATGATTCTTTTATTTTAACTACTTCTTCTGGTGTACCTGTTGCTATGATTTCACCACCAAAGTCTCCACCTTCTGGACCTAAATCTATAATATAATCTGCTTGTGCAATTATATCTAAATTATGTTCTATAACAATTACTGTATCACCATTATCAACTATTCTATTTAATATAGCAAGTAATCTTTTAATATCATCTTGATGAAGTCCAGTTGAAGGTTCATCTAATATAAATACACTTTTACCTGTTGGTTTTTTCTGTAATTCTTTTGCAAGTTTTACTCTTGATGCTTCTCCACCTGATAATGTAACAGCAGATTGACCTAGTTGTACATATCCAAGACCTACTTCATCCATTATTTTAAGTGTTTTATAAACTTTTGGTACATTTTCAAATACTTCTAATGCTTCACTAACTCTTAAATTTAATACTTCTGCAATATTTAAACCTTTAAATTTAACTTTTAGTGTTTCTTTATTATAACGAGTTGCATTACATACATCACATGGAACATAAACATCTGGCAAAAAATGCATTTCTATTTTCTTAACTCCATCTCCATAACATGCTTCACATCTACCACCTTTTACATTAAAACTAAATCTACTTTTATCATATCCTCTTATTTTAGATTCACGAGTTTCAGCAAACACATCTCTTATCGCATCAAACACACCTGTATAAGTTGCTGGATTACTTCTTGGAGTTCTACCAATTGGATCTTGTGTAATATTAACTACTTTATCTACATTTTCAATTCCTTTAATACTCTTATATTTTCCAGGTTTATCTTTTGATTTATAAATTTTACTCATTAATGTTTTAGCAAGTATTTCATTTACTAAACTTGATTTTCCACTTCCACTAACTCCTGTTACACAAATAAATTTACCAAGTGGAAACTCTACATTAATTTTCTTTAAATTATTTTCTTCACATCCTTGAATCTTAATACTTTTACCATTACCTTTTCTTCTTTTCTTTGGTACTTCAATTCTTTCTTTACCACTTAAATATCTACCTGTAATAGATTTATCATTTTTCATGACTTCTTCTGGTGTACCAAATGCAACTAAATATCCACCTTCATTTCCTGCTTTTGGACCAATATCAACTAAATAATCTGCTGCTAGCATCGTATCAGTATCATGTTCTACTACTATTAAAGTATTACCTAAATCTCTCATTTCTTTTAATGAATTTATAAGTTTTTCATTATCCCTTTGATGTAGTCCAATTGATGGTTCATCAAGAACATATAAAATACCAGAAAGTCTACTACCAATTTGAGTTGCAAGTCTAATTCTTTGTGCTTCACCACCTGATAATGTTGCTGCTTCTCTTGATAAAGTTAAATATTCAAGACCAACATTTTGTAAAAATAATAATCTTTCTTTTATTTCTTTAATTATCAAAAAAGATATTTCAGTTTGTTCTTTTGTTAATTTTAATTTATCAAAAAATTCTATTAAATTTCTAATACTTAAATTAGTTATTTCATATATATTTTTACCACCAACTCTAACACTTAATGCTTCACTTTTAAGTCTTGCTTGATGACAAGTTGGACATGGAAGTTCTGTCATGTATCTTTCTATCCATTCACGAATAGATGGGGATACTGTTTCCATATATCTTCTTTCAAGATTTGTAATTATTCCTTCAAAATAGTCATAACTTTTTAAAGTACTTCCTGTTCTAGTAGTAAGTGTTAAATCAAGTTTATCAGGTGAACCATATAAAATTATATCTAATTCTTTTCTAGTTAAATCTTTAACAGGTTTATATAAATCAATTTTATAATGTTCTGCTACTAACTTTAATTTTTTATAATAAATATTTAATGTTTCACCACTTTGAAATGAAGATACAGCTCCATCCATAATAGATAGTGTTTTATCTGGAATTAATATATCTTCATCAATATGCATATTAACTCCTAAACCTTTACAATCAGGACAAGCACCATATGGACTATTAAATGAGAATAATCTTGGTTCTAATTCTGGTAAACTAAAATCACATAAAGGACATGCATAGTTTTCACTAAATACAAGTTCTTTATCACCTATTATATTTATTACAACTTTACCATTTGAGAGTTTAGTAGATGTTTCAATACTTTCAAATATTCTACTTCTAGCATCTTCCTTAATAGAAAGTCTATCTATTATTACATTAATATTATGTTTTTTATTTTTTTCAAGAGTTATATCTTCATTTAAATCAACTACTTCATTATCTATTTTTGCTCTTATAAATCCATCTTTTCTTAAATCTTCTAATAAATCTTTATGAGTTCCTTTTTCACCATGAACAATTGGTGCCATTATTTCTATTTTAGTACCAACCTCTAACTCTAATACTTTATTAGTCATTTCTTCTACGCTTTGTTCTGTTACTACTATATTATGTTTAGGACAATAAGGTTTTCCAATACGAGCATATAAAAGTCTTAAATAATCATATATTTCTGTTATTGTACCAACTGTACTTCTTGGATTTTTATTAGTAGATTTTTGATCAATTGAAATACTTGGACTTAACCCTTCAATTGAATCTACTTCTGGTTTATTCATATTACCTAAAAATTGTCTTGCATATGCACTTAAACTTTCAACATAACGTCTTTGTCCTTCTGCATAAATTGTATCAAAAGCAAGTGATGATTTACCACTACCACTAACTCCTGTCATAACGATTAATTTATTTTTAGGAAGTTCTAAATTTATATTTTTTAAATTATTTTCTCTTGCATTTTTAATAATTATTTTATCCATTTTACCACCTTCTTATTTATAATATCCCAAAAATCATGAATATTATACTACAAAAAAGAGTATAAAAAAAGAGAAATTGTTACATTTCACAATTTCAAAATTTAATTTGTAGTGCATTTTGGATTATTGATTGCATCAATTTCATAATTACAACAACCACATGCTTCACCTTTATTATTAGCAATACATTTAACTATTTCTTTTCCACCTACATTTGTAATATCTACTATACAAGAATCTACATATTCAGTTTCTTTACTTCCATCATCTGTAATATATAACTTAATACTATAATTACTAGGAATTTCTTCATTTGTTACAGGATTTTCAATATCACTTGAAATGTAATTAGTATTTTTAAGTTCACCAATTTTAATAAACATTTCTCTTCTTTCTGCAAATTGATTTAACCAAGAATCATTTAAATCAATATACATACTAGCGGCTCTTTGTATTTCCATATATTTATTTTTTAAATCTTCATTAGTAGTATCATTATCTATATTCATAAATGATATAGTAGCAGAAACTGTTACAACTGAAACAACTACTATAACTACTAATAGTTCTATTAATGTAAATCCTTTTTTCATTTACTCCTCCATATTATGTATTAATTATACAATATTTTTATTTTATTTTAAAGTAGTATTTATATTATTTTTATTAAATATACTATATCCTTTTATATAACCAATATCATAGAGTTTAGAAGCAATAACCACATCATCAATCTTTTTAAACTTTTTACATCGTTTCTGTTTTTTATCTTTTAATGCATCTTTTATCCCCTCATTAAATCCTTTTTCATATGCTCTTATAAATTTATACATATTTTCCTCCTCTACTATATAATTAGCCATAACTTTTAAAAACACTACTTTTTTTTATAAAAAAATTTAAATTTAAAAACTAATCAATTTGTATGATTAGTTATTTTAAATTTATAATACTATTGCTATTAAATTATTACTTCCTTTATTAACCATTTTTGTAATAGTTTGAGAAAGTTTATATTTAGATGCATCAGGTAAAAGTGATAATTTTGCTTGAATACTTTCTTGTACAATTGCTTCTAAACTTCTTCCAAAAATTTCACTTTGCCATATTTTTTCTGGATTATCTTTATCTTCCATAATATGTTCTATTAATTCTTTACTTTGAAGTTCACTTCCTATAATAGGTTCAAAACTACTTTCAACATCTACTTTTACTAAGTGTACACTTGTTGCTTTGGCTTTAAGTTTAATTCCAAATCTACCACCTTGTTTAATAATTTCAGGTTTTTCTAATTTTAAATCTTTAACTCTTGGAAGAACAATACCATATCCTGTTTGATATACTTGTTTTAAAGCACCTTTAATATTTTCATATTCATTTTTACCTTCACTTAAATCTTGGAATACTTTAAGTAAATCTCCTTTTGATGAAATATTTTCTCCAACCAATTCTTTTAAAATATCATTATATAATTCTTCATTTGCTTCAAGTGTTATAGTAACTTCACTATTATCAGTGTCTAGTGCACTTATATATGCTTTTGATATTTCATTATTATCTTCAAGTGTTAAATTAATATTTTCCGCATCTCTTAATTTATCTACATTAGTTATAGATTCTTTCATTTTAGCAATAAATTTTTGCTTTAATGGATGAGTTGGATTTAATACTCCTACCCAATCTGGAATATTAAATTCAATATGATCTATTGGGAATTCATATAATGCTTCTTTTAATATATTAGTAATATCATCTTCTGTCATATCTTCTACACTAATAGGAAGTACTGGAACACTATATTTTTCTTTCATACTATTTACTAATGAAGTTGTTTCAAAACTATTTGGATGAGTTGAATTCATAATAACTATAAATGGCTTATTAATAGTTTTTAGTTCATTAATAACTTTATCTTCTGCTTCTATGTAATTGCTTCTTGAAAGTTCTCCAATTGAACCATCAGTTGTAACAACAATTCCAATAGTTGCATGATCTTTAATAACTTTTTCTGTTCCAATTTCTGCTGCTTCAACAAAAGGAAGTTCTTCTGTAAACCATGGAGTTTTTACCATTCTTGGATTTCCAAGTTCATCTTGATACCCAAGCGCGTCTTTTGTTATAAATCCAACACAATCAACAAGTTTTATATTAGTTGTTAAACCTTCAATATTTATATTTGCACCATTACTTGGAACAAATTTAGGTTCAATTGTCATAATAGTTTTGCCAGAAGCAGTTTGTGGTATTTCATCCATACATCTTTTCTTTTCAATTTCATCATCCATATAAGGAAGTATTAGTGTTTCAATACATTTTTTAATAAATGTACTTTTACCGGTTCTAACAGCACCTACTACACCTAAGTAAATTTCACCACCTGATTTTTTACCAAGACTTTGTAATATTTGTATTTTATCCATAATAACCCTCTTTCTAGCCATTTAGTAATATTTATGTAATTAAAAAAGAATTATGACAAATATTCTTATAATTAAAAAGATGAAAATTATTGAGTTTTATTTTCATCTTTCTTATCTTCACCCACATCTTCTTCTAATTTATATTTCGGTTCTAATGTTACTTCTAATGTTTTTGATAAATCAATTTCACTATTTTTATCTATTGAATAGTCTTTTACATATCCAAATCCATTAAATACTACATTTAGATTTATTAATTTAGCATATGATAATACATCATTTCTAGACCAATCTTTAATATCAACCATTTTATATTTATTAGAATTAGTTAATAAGAATACTTTACTATTTTTATTTAATATTACATTTTCTTCTGGATATTGTTTTATTATATTTTCTCCATCACCAATAATTATTGATTTTAATCCTGAATCTTTTAATTCATTTTTAACATCTTCTGTTTTTTTACTTACATAACTTTTTAATGTATAAGTTATATCTTCATTATCACTAACATCACCATAAATATTTAAATATGTACCTACATTTTTTACAAGGTCTTTTACAGCAGTTTTTAAATAACTTGAATTATTCATTTTAGCAGCAGCCACATAAACTATAATTTCTGGATCTTTTCCTGGAAATAAACCTGCAAAACTTCTTACATAGTTAGTAGAACCTGATAAGTATCCACCAGAAGATGACGCGATCTCAGCAGTACCTGTTTTACCTACTAAATCATATCCTTTTATTTTATAACCTGTACCAGTTGACATTTTGCATCTTCCATCAACTACACCTCTCATTAAGTCTATAATTTTTGTTGCTACTTCTTCACTACAAACTTTACTTACTTCTGTTCTTTTATTTTCAAGTACAATATTTCCATCACTATCAACTATTTTAGATATTATATATGGTTTTAACATTGTACCTTTATTTCCAAGTGTAGTTAGTGCTTGTAACATTTGAATTGCAGTAACACTGATTCCCTGGCCATATGAAGCAGAAGCAACTTCTGTATTATATCTAAAATTAACTAGCCCTGTGCCCTCTGTATCAACATCTTTTAGTTCTGGATATATCCCTGTTTTTTTACCAAAACCAAGTAAATTATAAAAATCTTTTAATTTAGCACGACCAAGTTTATCAAGTGCAAGATGACTTGCTGCTACATTAGAAGAACCCATAAATCCTTCATCATAAGTTATTTTTCCCCAACCATAACCATTCCAATCTTTAATAACAGCATCATCCACTTTTAATCTACCACTTTGATATTTTTCATCTCCATCATATACTCCATTTTGCATAGCAGCCATAAAACTAAATATTTTCATAGTAGAACCAGGTTCATATGTATTTTGAACAAATGGACTATAATATGATTTTATTTCAAGAGTATTATTATTAAAACTAGGACTTGATGATACACCTAATATTTCACCTGTTTTAGCATTAACTACTGCCACTGTTGCCCACTGTGGTTTTGCTTTTTCTAATGTAGTTTTTGCTTGTTCTGCAAACATTTGAATATTAGTATCTATTGTTAAATATATATCATTTCCTGCAACTGCTTTTTTCTCAACACTTGGCATACTAGTTATTTGATATCCATATAAATCTGATTGATATTCTATATATCCATCTTCTCCTGTTAATTCTTTATTATAGTATCTTTCAATTCCCATTTCGCCTTTATAAGTACCACTATCATCAGTTTTAGCATACCCAAGTTCATATGATAAAAAATCTCCATTTGGATAATATCTTTTAGTACTTGATAAAAAGTCTATTCCAGGTAAATCAAGTTCTTCTATTTGATCTTTCACAAGTTCTGTAATTCCTCTTCCACCTGGACCTAATTCAACTTGATAAGGTATACTTTCTTTACATAAATTATTTTCATCACAAGTTTTAATTTTTGTATTTAAAATTTCTAATATTTTTTCTTTACTCATATTTATAATTGGACTTAATTTTTCAGCAGTTAATTCTTTATTAACTACATGATATGGATGATTTTCATCCTTTGTTCTAGATGGCTCTAAGTATGCTATTACTGTATAACTATTAACATCTTTTGCAAGCACTTCACCCTCACTAGAATAAATTGTTCCTCTTGGTGCTTTTAGAGTCCTTTTAACAGTATCTCTATCACTTGCAAAACTAGCAAGAGTTTTACCTTTAACCATAACATTTCCAGTACCAATATATATAAGTTTTAATGTAATACATAAAAAAATAAAAACAATTATAATAACAAACATTATATTTATTTTAATTGCTCTTATTCTTTTCATATATTATGCACCTCTATTTTGAAATTACTTTAATATTACTATTATTATACTCCAAACCAAATGTATCTGCAACTTGAAGTGCATTATCTAATGATGCAAGTTCATTAATTTTCATTTGTATACTTGCATTCATTTTTTCTTGTGTATTAATTTTACTTTTTAATCTTTGAAGTTCTGAGTTATTAGATTGAATCATTGCTTGACCTACAAAATTAGTAAACAAAATACCTACTATGAATAACATCATCATAGTAAACATAATTCCTTCACCTTTAACTTTTATATATCTTTTCTTTTTCATTTTACCCTTTCTATTACTCTTAATTTTGAACTTCTACTTCTATAATTATCATCTACTTCACTAATAGTAGGTGTTAATTTCACTATTTTTTTTGCTTTTGCTTTTAGTTCTTCTGGAACTATTGGCATTCTTTTAGAACTTTCATCATCACTACATAATTCTTTAAATACACGAGATACGATTTTATCTTCAAGTGAATGAAATGTTATTACTAAAAGTCTTCCACCAACATTTAGTAAATCAAATGCATCTCTTAGTGAACTTTCTAGTATATCTAATTCGTGATTTACTTCAATTCTAATTGCTTGAAATGTTTTTCTTGCAGGATGTGTTTTGTTTCGATAACTTATTGGTACATTATTTTTAATAATTTCTGCTAATTCTAATGTTGTAGTTATTGGTCTATTATCTACTATTGCTTTTGCTATACTTTTAGCATACTTTTCTTCTCCATACCTATATAAGATATCTACTAGTTTTTCATAACTATATTCATTTACTACTATTTCTGCATTTAATGGATTTGATTTATCCATTCTCATATCAAGTCGTGAATCTTTATGAAAACTAAATCCTCTTTCTTCTTCATCTAACTGTGGACTAGATACCCCTAAGTCAAATAATATTCCATCAACACTTTCATTAATGTAATCTTTCATATTAACAAAATTACTTTTAATGATTTTAAAATTATCTGCTATTTTTGATAATTTTTCATTTGAATATTTGATTGCTTCTTCATCTTGATCAAAGGCGAAAAGAAACCCCTTTTTATTCAATCTCTTTAATATTTCGCCTGAATGTCCTGCATACCCCACAGTAGCATCTATATAAACTTTACCCTCTGATACATTTAAGTATTCTATTACCTCATTTAATAATACACTTTTATGCTTCATATCCACTCTCAAATATATTTTCTGTTATTTCTTCAAGAGATTCTTCATTTGCTTTCATGTAATTATTAAATTCTTCTAAACTCCATATTTCTAGTCGTTCATTTACGCCAATAATCACACATTCTTTTTGAATATTGGCGTAATGAACTAACGGTGAGGTAATATTAATTCGACCTTGTTTATCGAATTCAATTGTGGAAGCGCCACCTATAAAAGCCCTTTCAAATGCTCTTACATTTTTTTTGGTAAATTGTAGTGTGCTTACTTTTTGCATTATTTTATCCCATTCTGTTTTAGAATAGATAAACAAACATTTATCAAGTCCCTTAGTGATTATAAAAGTTTCTCCTAATTCACTTCTAAATTTAGAGGGAATTATTAATCTGCTTTTTTCATCAATATTATGATGAAACTCACCCATGAACATGATATTTACACCCCACTTTCTACCACTTTGTTTCACTTCCTACCACTATATTACTATTTTTATATTGATTTGTAAATAGTTTTTTATTAATTTTTTGTAAAAAATGTGTAAATAAAAAACATTCCTTTTTAGAAATGTTAATTTAAAATAAAACTTACTATATACTAGTAAGTTCATTTTCTTTTTCTTTAAATTTATCGTCTACCATTTTATTATATTTATCTATTAAGTCTTGTACTATTTCTAAGCACATTTCTTTTTCATCTTCTCTTAATTCTTCATTCTTTTTTATTTTATTATTTTCATCTTGTCTTATATTTCTAAGTGCTATTTTTGCTTCTTCTGCCATTTGACTTGCTTGTTTTACGTATTCTTTTCTAGTTTCACCTGTAAGTTCAGGAATAGTAAGCATTATTACTTCACCATTGTTTGTTGGCGCTATACCTAAATTTGCTTCATGAATAGATTTTTCTATATTTTTAAGTGCTGATTTATCAAATGGTTTAATAGATAACACTCTTGCTTCTGGTATTGAAATTGTTGCAAGAGATTGTATTGGAGTTGGAACCCCATAATAATCAACCATTATTCCATGTAATATATTTGGATTAGCACGTCCTGCTCGTATTGTAGTATATCTACTTTCAAGTGTTTCAATTACTTTATTCATTTTATTTTTTATTTCTGCTTCTTCTATCATATAATTCCTCACTTATAATTTTATTATATATATTTTTAATTAATAAATCAATCTTTTATTAATTTTATTTTTTTATTTTAATTTGATCTACCTTATCCATAATTATTTGTTTCATTCTTTTTAATGTTTTCATAATTTATACCTCACTTTCTAAAATGTGAATAAATTTATATTAATAATTTTTATTTTAAATTTACCACCTAATATATTATATTTATTTTTAAAATAATAAAATATATAACCGGCCTAGTATTAAAAAAGTGAAGTTGTATTTTTATTAACAACTTCACAAAATATTCTTTATTAATTTACTATAGTTATTCTTGCATAACCATTTCCTGTATGACCAGTTTCTGTCCCTCCTGTTGGATTTGGCATTTCTGCATTTCCTGCTATCATTTGTGTTTCTGTAAATACTTTTCCACTATAATGATTTTCTTGATTTGTATGAATTATTTTATCTTGTGTTGAATCTTTGCTTATTGCATTACATCCAGGATAGCCTGATATAAATGAAGAACCTCCACCTCCACCAGTCCATGAATTTCCAGGATGATTACCATGACCTCCGCCATAATACCCACCACCTCCACCAGATGAAGTGTATGTATAACTAGGAGTAGGACGTGCATGTATTGCATATCCTCCTTTACCAAATGATCCTGTCATTTCAGGCTTTTTTTCTGGATCAATAGTTGATGCAAAGAGATTACCAGGTTCTCCTCCACTTGTTTGTGTTGCACCATATCCACTATATTCAAAAGTTGAATTATTGTAATACCACTTAGAATCAATCCCATTTAACCCTCCGCCATCTCCACGTTGATTTTCTTCATTTGCAGTTATTCTACCACTATTTGCAGCACCGCCTCCACCAGCAGCAGCAACCATAATTCTTGATTTTAAACTATCAAAGTTATCCCATACACCTTTTGTTAATCTTACATCTGTAGCACCGCCTCCGGCTGACTCTCCAGGGCCTCCACCATTATATATTAATTTAGCGCCACCATAGTCATTATAATTTTCTCCAACATATACATATAATTTTTCACCTTTATTTAATTTAATTTCTCCTTTAGTATATGCACCTCTTCCATAACTATCAGGAAATATACCATCATATGGTGTCTTAAAGTCTCCACCACTTGCACCCCATAATTCTATTTTATATGTTCCATCCATTGGAACTATAAATTCATATTCACTACCTTTATATTCATAATTGTATGTTGATGGTACCCAATTTGCGTATAGTGTCATATTATCTATTCCATTAAATGCCAATAAAGATGTTCCTAATTTATCATAATATTTTATTCCGTTACCATTTTCTTGTGTATAATATCCTTCAAATACATAATCTTCTTTAGTTGGAATACTTATATTTTCAGGTTTTATACCATTAGATGCTTTAATAATATTACTACCATCTTTACCATCTTGTTTATCAAATGTAATTGTGTACTCATTCTTTTCACATTTTTTAGTAATTGATGATAAATAATAACCCTCTTCACATTCTTCAGTTATTGCATCTATTTCTATAGAAGCATAATAGTAATTTCCACTTCTATAAAAAACTCCGATCATATATGATATTGGATCTTCACAAGTCTTACTACTATCATAATTCACATCATTACATTTTTTTAAAGTTTTCATATATTCTATAACGCCATTATCATATCTACTAACAGCATCATCTTTAGTTAATTCTTTTTGTATATCATCTACAACATAAATATATCTTATATTCATATCCTGAAATGTTTTATTACAATTATATAATAATTTTCCAACTCTAGTATTATTACAATTTTTTGCATTTGCTTGTAAGTTTATTCCTTCATATCCACAACTTCCAGATAAAGTATAATTACAACTATCACTTATACCTATATTAGTTATAGAATATAATAAGTACTTATCTGATGCTCTATCATAATATTCTTTCTCTTGTGTTTTTCTTGTTATTAATGAATAACTAGATATTAACATTGTAAGTGATAGCGCCACTACTACTAGTACTATAACACTTTCCATAAAAACAAAGCCTTGTTTATTCATTTTTACCTCCGTTATTTTACAATATAAGGTTTATTATATTCTCCATTACCAGAATATATAACTGTATTAGAAGATATAGATATTACTGGTATAACATCTAGATTTTCATTAATATTTGCCTCTTTAATACTTCCATCATTTTCTACATAAGCAACTTTTGCAGTTGAACCAAAACTAAATGGACTCATAGTCCAATAAGAAGAACCAGTATACATATAATATCTATTATTACTTACATTATAAACTCCACCAGCATATATTATATCTTCCATTGTTACTAATCCAACAGGATAATTTAATAACATATTTCCAGTAATATCATTACCATATGAGAATGATGATAAATTAAATCTATCTTCTTGGTTTTCACATTTGAATGTTAAATTTTCAATTTGTAAATTATCATCATATTCATTTAAATTATCTGGATCAATAATTTTTGGAATTAAATTTGAAGCATTATAATATTGTATTCCATCTCTTGTATCTATAAGTTTTCTATTATTACAAAACATTGTATCTGTAACATATATTGATGTTCCTTTTCCAATAATATTTTCCAAATACCATTCATCTAAAATATCTTTAACATCACTTTTAGGAATTAAATCTCCTAATGTTAAATCACCATACATATATCCTAATTTTTCAGCACTTGTATTATCTGAATTATAACTACTACTTCCAACACTTACTTTTGTTCCTGTTTTTGGACAAGTATTATTTACAAATTTTCCTGCATAACGCATTCTTACATTACCATCTTCATTAGTTCTCATTATTCTAAAGCAATTATCACCTAATACTAAATAATTATTTTCAACTTCTCCTCTAAAATAATATATTCTTGTAGATATACCATCATCATTCATATCTGTTTTTTCTTTATCTTCTGTATAAAATAAACCATTACCATTACCATCATGTAAATTACTTACTTTATGAAATTTAATATTATTATCTAAAACTGGTGTGTTATCTATTAATAATTTACTCATTAATGTATTTCTATTTTGTTGTGAATTCATTAAATCATTATTTATTTTTTCATCAATTGCTTCTAAATATTTATTTTTTTCTGTATAAGTTCTTAAAATAGCGAGCATCAAAAATAAAAATACAATTAGGAATGTATATACTAATGTCATAGATACAAAGCCACTTTTATTCTTATTTTTCATAACTACCCTCTATTCTTTAATAATTATATAACAAAACAAAATAAAAATCTACTATTAATCATAATTATTATTTTAAGTAGATTTTTATTTCTAATTTATTAGTTTTCATTTACTATATTCATTCCAGAATATACATAATTTAAAGCATTTTTAATATTAATACAATTCATATATTCATTTTCAACATCAATAATTTTAGGAGGTATTGATATTAATATATTTAACATCATCTTTTCTTCTTCTAAAAGATTTAAATTTTCATTATAAACATTTAATAAATAATTAAAATCTAATTTAAATCCTTCTTTTTTATAAAATTTATATAAATCAAGTATAGGAGTATCAACCAAATAATTATCAAAACTAATAAGATAATTTTTATCCCCTCTTATAAAATGATCAAGTGACAAATTATTATGAATAATACAAACTCTTTCTTTTGATTTATTTTCAACTTTTTTAAACCATTTTTTTAAAGTACTACTTGCATATTTTAATGAACTATCAATCGCGGTATAATTTCTTGCTAATAAATAATGTGATGGAGACATAAATATTTCTTCTTCTATTTTAGATATCATATCTTCATAATATTTTTTTAAATATTCTATATTATTATATAGTTTATTATATATTTTTCTATATTTATTTTTACTAACATCTTTATAAAATATAGTTTTATAATGTAGCATTGCTACTGTTTTTATAAATTCTACTCCTTTAATTACTTCATGATATTTTTTACTTTCTATATATTCTGTTTTAATATTATTTTCATCAATACTTTCTATTTTTGGATAATTTTCAAAACCTCTTGTTTCTAAATAATCATAAAGTTCAAGTACTTTATCATTTCTTTTTTTAATAACATTATTATCTTTAATTATTACATTATTCTTATATTTTTTACTCATTTATTTGAGGAATAATTATCTTATCTCCAACATTAATATCATTTACATTATTATAATCTTTTAAATCATTAACTGTAACATTATATTTAGAACAAATTGTCTCTATTGTATCACCTTGTCTTACAATATAAATTTTATATGTATAATATTTATTTTCACTATTTATTATATTAGTTATATTATTAATATTTTCATTTAAATCAATATTAGTTGTCTCATTATTAATAGTTGTTTTTTCATTATCTAAATTTAATGTTAAATCATCAATTAAATCATTATCTTCTATTGTAGTTTTACTATTATCAATGTTTGTACTATTATCTATATTAATACTATCATCTATATTTGTATTAATTTCATTATCTAATTCATCTTCAATATTAGTTTCATTTTTAAAATATTCTTGCATAAAGTCATCGTTTGAATACTCATCTTTATCTTTAAGTTCTTCAGTCACACTCTCACTCTCCTCATCTTCTTCACAAGTTAATTCTAAATCTATATTTGCTCTTAATACATCTTTTGATATATCATAAGTAAAGTTATCAATTTCTATTTGAATAGTATCTTTTTTGATTTTTCTAGATACTGCAATAGAAAATGGAATTTTATAATAAAATTCTTCATCTAATACACTTGCCTCAGTCATTTTATAAGTACCAGATATTACTACATTACCTTCTATTATTTCATCTTTTACTTCATAATTATGTTCTAAATCAATACTTGTTATTTCACCTATTTTAGTTTTAAAAATAATATCTTTCTTTAATGGGATAATTTCTTTCATAATGTCTCCTTTCATTAATATATATGAAAAAAAATATTCTTTATGATTAAATCACAAGAATATTTTAACTAAATAAATCATTATAAATTTCTTCATAATTTGATACTGTTTTTATATTAATACCAACTTTTAAATCATTTGATATCCATTCAATATCATTTTTATTATCTTCTGGTATATAAATAGTAGTTATTTTATTTCTCTTAGCAGCAGTTATTTTTTCTTTTAGTCCACCTACTTTCAATATATCTCCCTTTAATGTTATTTCTCCTGTCATTGATATTTCACAACTTATTATTTTATTTTTAATTAAAGATAATATTGCTGTTATAATTGCAATACCAGCAGAAGGTCCATCTTTTGAAATACTAGATTTAGTAAAATGTATATGTAAGTCATTTTCTTCAAAGAAGTTTTCGTTAATATTAAATTTTTTAGCATTACTTTTAATATAACTAATTGCAACTTCTATACTTTCTTTTGCTATATCACCAAGCGCGCCAGTGTATGTAAATTTACCACTACCTTTAAATGATGAGCATTCTATTTCAAGTATACACCCACCTAACTTACTACAAGCAACACATTTGATTACTCCTGTATGTTTAATTTCTCTTTTTGTTACATTTAAAAACTGTTCTTTTTCTAAATAATGAGATAAATCACTTTCATTAATTCTTACACTTACTAGTTTTCTTGATGATTTTAAATGTTCAGTTATTACTTTTCTTATTATTTTATTAATACATCTTTCTAGTTCTCTTACTCCTGCTTCACTAGTGTATTCTTCAATTATTTTTTTAATTGCAGTTTCATCAAACTTTATTATATTATTTTTAAGACCATGACGCTTTAATATATTTGGTATTAAATAATTTTCACAAATATATAATTTTTCATTATCAGAGTATCCTTCTAAATTAATTATTTCAAGTCTATCTAAAAGTGCAAGAGGAATAGATGAAATGTCATTTGCAGTTAATATAAATAATACTTTACTTAAATCCACTTCTTCATCTACATAATTATCTGTAAATCTTTTATTTTGACTAGTATCTAATATATCAAGTAAAGTTGATGCAGGGTCTCCTTTATAATCTTTTTTTAATTTATCAACTTCATCTAATAAAAATACAGGATTATTACTACCACATTTTATTAATGATGTAATAATTTTACCAGGGTTTGAGCCAATGTATGCACGTCTGTGCCCAATTAACTCTGCTGAATCACTCATACCACCTAATGATATTTTTACAAATTTTTTATTTAAGGCTTTTGATATTGATTCTGCAAATGTTGTTTTACCTACACCAGGAGGACCTACTAAACATATAATTGGACTACTTAAATTTGCTCCAATACTTTTAACAGCAGTATATTCAATAATTCTATTTTTAGCATCTACCATTCCATAATGTGATGAATTTAATTTCTTTTCTATTTTTGATAAATCTTTTTCATCTTTTGTTTCTTTAAACCAAGGAATTTCTAGTAAATATTCTATATAATTTCTAATAATTCCTGTTTCAGGACTTATTTCACTAGACGCGTCATATCTATCAATTTCACTTAATAATTTATATTTTATTCTATCTGGAAATTTACCTTTATTAACTCTATCTCTTAAATTAATTACTTCTTCATCTTTTGTAATTGCCTCCCCAAGTTCATCTTTAATAACTTTTAATTTTTCTTTTAATATGTATTGTTTTTGTTCATCATCAAGTCCTTTTTTAATTTCAGTTTCAATATGACCTTCAAGATCAATTACAGCACTTTCAATAGCAAGTTCTTTTATTAATATTTTACTTCTGCTAATAGGAGAACTATCAAGCATTAATGAAAGTTTTTTTTCAAATGAAAGAGTTAAGAAACTACCTACTAAATCTGTTAATTTATCAAGTGATATATTTGATTTAACTTGTGACATTATTGAATTTGTTACAAATGGATTTTTGTTAACATAATTTTCAAGTTCACTCATTAATTTTCTTGTATACGCAGTTGTTTCTATTTCACTATCTTTGTTTTCTATATTAGTAATAATACTATCTAAAATTTCTTCTTCATTAGAATAATTTACATAACTTATTACTTTAACTCTATATAAACCAGATACTATAATTCTTTTATTACCATTAGGAAGATCAATAACACTTTTGATTTTACTAACTACACCTATTCTAGGTAAATCACTTGTATCAGGTTTTTCTTCAAGATTATCAAGAGGACATACAACTAATACTTCACCATCATGGTATAGACTTGATATTTCAGTAACTTTCTTGCTTATATTACTTTTTAGTTCTACTCTTACTTCTTGATATGGAAGAAGTACTAGATTTTTAAGTAGTATAACAGGTAAATTACTTTTAATCATTGTCTTGCCCTCCTTGCTTTATGAGTTATTATTATAAAAGTTATTTAAAAAAATGTAAATAAAAAATACAAAATTTTTACAAAAAAATTAGTGATATTTTTATACCACTAATTTATATGTTTTTTTTATCTAAAATTTTAAAAAATTTGTTTCTTTAAATTCTATCAAATGTAATTTTTTTGATTTTTTCTTGCTTCATTGAATTTAGTATAATCATACTTATTCTTTCATAATCTACTTCATCTTTTATAGGTATATTTTTGTATTTTGATATCTTTATGAAGCACTCTTCTATGTTATCACTAGTATATTCTTCTATTCCAAATTCTTGTTTTAATAAGTCTTTATAATAGTCGTTTAGTTTTTCTAATATGTGTATTGCTACTTCTTCTACTGTAAGTACTTCTTCTTTAATAATAGTCATACTTGCTAAATTTAATGCAACTTCTTTATTTTCAAATTTAGGCCATAATATTCCTGGTGTATCTACTAAATCCATATATTCATTTATTTTAACTACATTTAATCTTTTAGTGACACCTGGTTTATTTCCAACATCTAAAACACTTTTACCAATTAATTTATTTATTAATGTACTTTTTCCTACATTTGGAACTCCCATTATTAAACATTTTGCTTTTTTAGGAAGTAAACCTTTAAGACTTCTTTTATTGTTTATGTCTATCATTAATGATTTAACTTCTTCAATAACTTTTTTATAATCATTTGAGTTTTTAGCATCACTAGTAATTACTATACTTCCTTCATTTTTATATTTTTCCATCCATTTGTTAGTAATACTTTCATCACATAAATCATATTTATTAAATACAATAATACTTTTTTTACCATTAATTATATTTTTCAAATCAGGTATTCTAGATGAAAAAGGTATTCTTGAATCTATTACTTCTATTACTATATCAATATTAGAAATAATATTTTTAATATCTTTTTTAGTTTTATGCATGTGGCCCGGGTAATAATTAATATTTGTCGTATTTTGCTGATTATTCATTTAAATCACCTTCCTTTGCCAATTCATATAATTCTTTTTCATCTTTTATTATTTTAATCAATTCTTCTTTAGATGGTAAATAGGTTAAACATTTTGATGCATATACATTTTTCACATCATCCCCTAAAGTCATTTCTACTACTGCATCATCTTTATCTGCACATAATAATATTCCAATAGGTTCATTTTCACCT
>CANRJN010000014.1 GCA_947630945.1 uncultured Bacilli bacterium
AAATATATTATAATTCAAAAATTACCAATCACATAGTGATTGGCGATTAAAATTTATTTTAATCTTTTTTTATTGACAACTGTATATAATCTGTATATAATTGATATATACAGTTGAGGTGAAGTATGGAAATAATAATTAGTAATAGTATTAACACACCAATATATGAACAAATAAAAGAACAAATTAAAAGCAAAATTATATCTAATGAATTAAAACCTAATGAATTATTACCATCAATTAGAAATTTAGCAAAAGATTTAAGATGCAGTGTAATTACAACTAAAAATGCATATGAAGAATTAGAAAGAGAAGGTTATGTTAAAACTATTCCCTCAAAAGGTGTATATGTAAATGCAATAAATAAAAATATTGCTCGTGAAGAACAATTAAACAAAATAGAAGACTTATTAGACAAAGCAGTAAATCTTGCTAAAATTAATAATATTACTAAAAAAGAAATAAATGAAATAATTAATATTTTATACGAGGAGAATAAATAATGGAAAATATTTTAGAAGTTAAAAATTTATGTAAAAAATACAAAAACTTTGAACTTAAAAATGTTAGTTTCAAATTACCAAAAGGTATGATTATGGGTTTTATTGGTGAAAATGGTGCTGGTAAAACAACAACAATCAAATCAATATTAAGAATACTTAAAGATTACACAGGTGAAGTTAAAATATTTGGTCTTGACAGTATTAAAAATGAAAACAAAATAAAAGAAGACATTGGTGTAATTTTAGATGATATGTTTTTTCCAGAAATACTAACTATAAATGATATAAATTGTATAATGAAAGATATTTATAAAAATTGGGATAGTGACTTATTCTTTAAATATATCAAAGAATTTAAATTAAATGAAAAATCTCAAATTAAAACTTTATCAAAAGGAATGACTAAAAAATTAGAAATAATTACTTGTATCTCACATCATCCAAAATTATTAATACTAGATGAGCCAACATCAAATTTAGACCCTATCGCGAGAAGTGAAATAATAAGCATATTTCAAGATTTCATTCAAAATGAAGAATGTTCAATACTATTATCAAGTCATATAACTACTGATTTAGAGCACATAGCAGATTACATTACATTTATAAATAATGGAGAAATATTACTTTCTAAAACTACAAATGAAATATTAAATTCATATGCAGTAGTTAAATGTAGTGAAAAAGAATTTAATAAAATAGATAAAAAAGATTACATACGATATATAAAAAATAAATACGATTATGAAGTATTAATTGAAGATAAAAAAGAATTTACAAAAAAATATAATATAAAAGTAATAGATAAAATAACACTAGATGATTTAATGCTTTTAATGATAAAAGGGGTGAAATAATGTTAGGTTTTATTAAAAAAGATATTTTAATGGTTAGAGGTAATATAAAATCTTTGGCAACAATATTAATTATGTATGGACTTCTTGGAATAAGTGAAAATATGGACATATCATTTATAATACCATTTTTAAGTGTAACTATAATGATGTCAACTTTTAGTTATGACTCATATAATAACTTTAATGCATATTCCTCATCTTTTCCAAATGGAAGAACTAATTCAGTTAAATCTAAATATTTATCAACAATATTAATGCTGTTAGTATTGTCAATAATTACAATTACAATTACATTATTAATTTCATGCTTTAAACATACAGAGATTAATTTTATGAGTTTTTCTAATATTATAGTAACAATTCCTGTGACATTAATAATACTAGCACTTTTCTATCCAATTATATATAAGTTTGGTATAGAAAAAGCAAGAATAGCAATATTTGTAGTTGTATTTGTATTTACAATATCAATTGGACTAATAATTAAAGGTATTAATTCATTAAATTTTGATGGAACTAATAGTTTAATTAATCTCATATTTTCAAATAAATATATTTTAATATTATTAATTGCTATGATTATTATATTATCTGTATACTTATCATATAGAATATCATTAAAAATATATATGAAAAAAGAATTCTAAATACAAGCCTTTGTTAGACTTGTATTTTTTATGTATTAATGATACAATAAAAGTGTAAAAATTATTGAAAGGATAATTTGGAATAAATAATGAAAGGAATAAAAAATAATATGAATAAAAAAACAAAATTAATAATAATTATAAGTTGCATATTAGTAGTATTACTTGTTGCCTTGTTTTTAATATTTAGTAAAAAAGATGAAACAAATGATAGTAAATATGGAAATTACAGTGAAAAAGAATACAAAGAAGTAGAAGCGCTTATAGATACAATTATTGATAATGGACCCAAAACATCATCTATACCATTTGATTACATAAATGCAAGTGAAGAAGAATATAACAAATTACTTAGTACACCAGAACTTACATTTCAATATGCAATTAGTGATTTAATAAATACAAATGGAGGAAATGGACTTAGAAGTTATATAGAAGTGCTTTTATGTAATGAAATAAACATTAACTTTAAAATAGGATTTTCTAATGCTAACGAATGGTTAGAAAAATATAAAGAATACTTAAATAAAAGTGGAAAAGACTTTAATAGTTATGACAGTTATGCAAGAAAATTACTTGGTATAATTGCTTAACTAAAAGTCTTTTTAATCTTATTGAATAAAATAATGTAACTTGATATAATTTTATATATGGAAACAAAAGATATAGAAAAGAAAATTAATGAGTTTATTGAATTATTAAATGATTTAAAAAATAAACTAGATATAGACAGTAAAATAACTAAAATTAAAGAGTTAGAAAGTTTTTCTATGCAAGAAGATTTTTGGGCAATAAAAGAATCAAAAGAAATATTAGAAAATATAAAAAAATTAAAAGATATAGTTGAAAGTTATAATGAATTAAATGATAGTTTAAATACAATAAAAGAAATGTTAAGTTTAAATCTAAATAATGAAGATATAAATAGTATTGAAAGTGAACTAAATAATATAGAAAAGAAAATTAATGATTTAAAATTATCAACATTTTTAAATGGAGAATTTGATAGTAATAATGCATACATTGAAATACATTCAGGAGCAGGTGGAACAGAAAGTAATGATTGGGCTAATATGCTATTTAGAATGTATACAAGATTTTTTGAAAAAAACAATTATACTTATGAAATTGTAAGTAAAAGTGATGGAGAAGAAGTAGGAATTAAAGGAGTTATAATTTTTGTCAAAGGTTACTATCCATTTGGATATTTAAAAGGAGAAACAGGAGTACATAGACTTGTTAGAATAAGTCCATTTGATAGTAATAAAAGAAGACACACTTCATTTGCATCAGTCTTAGTAACACCAGAAATTACTAAAAATTTAGAAGTAGAAGTAAAAGAAAGTGATTTGAAAATAGATGTATATCGTTCAAGTGGAGCAGGAGGACAAGGAGTAAACACAACAGATTCTGCTGTTAGAATTACCCATCTACCTACGGGTATAGTAACATCTTGTCAACTATCACGAAGCCAAATTAAAAATAAAGAACGAGCACTTGAAATGTTAAAAAATAAATTATTTATTATGAATCAAAATGAATTTAATGATAAAGTTAAAGAACTAAAAGGAGAAGTTATGGATGTTAACTTTGGTTCTGCGATTAGAAGTTATGTAATGTGTCCATATACTCTTGTAAAAGATACAAGAACTAATTATGAAACTGCAAGTGTTGATAAAGTGTTAGATGGAGATATTAAAAATTTCTTAGAAGAATATTTAAGAAAAGGAAATTAATAAATATTTATAAAAAGAAAACTAACAAACACATATAAATTAAGAATTATTATTAAATGCATATACGTATATCATTATTGATATATGTTTTTATTTATACTAGTAGCAAATTATTAAAAAATTTGCTATAATCATAATGGAGAAAGATATTATGAGGTTGTTTAAAAGAATAGATAGTGAAAAAATTAAAGAAGAATTGATACAAAAGGAAGCAGCAAAAAGGTCTTTCTTATTTGTTATAGGTTGTTTAATATCAGCCTTATCATTTAATCTATTTTATGTACCATATGGATTTGTAGGTGGAGGACTTGGAGGTCTTGCAATAGTAATAAATAATTATTTACCTAATTTAGATACAAGTACAATAATTTTACTTGGAAATGCAATATTTATTATTATTAGTTTATTTACACTAGGTTTTAAAAATTCACTTATGAGTATAATGGGTGCTACACTATATACAATATTTGTATATTTTACCCAAGATATACCAGAACTTATAAATTTCTCTTTTGATAATATACTACTTTATGTTTTAGCAGCAGGAGTAGTAGGAGGTTTTGGAGAGGGACTTGTGTATATGGCAGGATTTGATACAGGAGGAAATAGTATCATAGCAAAAGTAATACAACATTATAAAAAAATGCCACTTGGTCAAGTTCTTAGAAACATAGCAATAGTTGTAATTCTATTTGGTGGTATTGCCTTTGGTTACACATCAATTATGTATTCATTAATAATAACAGTATTATCAACCTCACTTGTTGATAAAATGTTAATTGGAATAAGTGATTCAAAAACATTCTTTATAAACACATCAAAAGTAGATGAAATAAAAGACTTCATATTCAAAATAATAGAAAGTGGAGTTACAGAATTAGATATTCACGGAGCATACTCACATAAAAAAAATAAAATGCTTATGTGTGTAGTACCAACAGAAAAATATTCATTATTAAAAAGTGCTATTAAAGAAATAGATAAAGATGCTTTCATAGTAGTATGTGATTGTTATGAAGTATTAGGAGGAACAGGAAGAAAGAAAATATTAAATGATGATTAAAAAATATTACTAGTAAATATAAAATAAAGGAAAATATTGCTAGTTAAATATATTAAATAATCATATATAATTATTTGTAGGAGGAAGTATGCAGTTAATTGAACTTAAAAATGTATATAAAAGATATCCAAATGGTGTTACCGCGTTATGTGATGTCAACTTAAACATATCAAAAGGAGAATTCGTATTTGTAATAGGAGCATCTGGTAGTGGAAAAAGTACATTAATTAAATTATTATATAGACAAGAGCGTCCAACAAAAGGAGAAGTTTATGTTGGAGGTATAAATGTTGCCAAACTAAGAAATGGCAAAGTTTACAAATTAAGAAGAAAACTTGGAATTGTATTTCAAGATTATAAATTATTACCTAAAAAAACAGTATTTGAAAATGTAGCCTTTGCACTAGAAGTATATGGACTTAAAAAAGAAGAAATAAGAAGAAAAACATTAAAAGCAATAGAACAAGTTGGATTAAAAGATAAAACTAGAAGTTATCCAGATGAACTTAGTGGTGGAGAACAACAAAGAGTATCAATAGCAAGAGCAATAGTTAATAATCCAAAAGTTTTAATATGTGATGAACCAACAGGAAACTTAGATCCAAAAACATCTATGGAAATAATGAAAGTAATAGAGGGCATAAATGAAGACTTAGGTACTACCATCATAATGGCAACACACGATGAAAAAATAGTTAATAAAATGAAAAAGAGAGTTGTTATTATAGAAAATGGAATGGTAGCAAAAGATGTAATGAAAGGAAAGTATAAAAATGAAGGCATTTAGAATTTTAAGTAATAATATAAGTGAATCATTTAAAGGTGTATTTAGAAACTTTTCATTATCTCTTGCAAGTATTTCTTGTATAACTATTACACTAATCTTAGTAGGTTTTAGTATAATACTTTCATATAATGTTAATAACTTTACTACTAAAATAGAAAAAGATTTAACAATAGTTACATTCTTAAAAAGAGGTGTAAGTGAAGAAGAAATAGATATAGTTAAAAATAAAATAAGTGATTTAACAAATGTAAAAAGTATAGAATTTAATTCTAAAAATCAAGTTAAAGAAGAAATGCAAGATGAATCAGAAATATTTAAAAGTATATTATCTGAATACACTGATGAAACAAACCCACTTCAAGATACATTTTTGATAAAAGTAGAAGATATAAATGCAATAGGTGATACTGCTGATACTATTAAAAAAATAGAAAATGTAGATTTAGTTAAATATGGAGAAGGGTCTGTTGAAGAGTTAATTAAAATATTTGATATAGTAAAAAAGATTACTTATGTAGTAGTAATAGCCTTAGTACTTGTAACTGCTTTCTTAATAAGTAATACAATTAAAATAACTATTCAATCAAGAAGACGTGAGATAGAAATAAGAAGACTTGTTGGTGCTAGTAACGCGTTTATAAAACAACCATTCTTCTTTGAGGGAATTATACTTGGCTTTATAGGTGCAGTTATTCCAATTTGTGCTTGTTGTTTTGGATATCAATACTTATATGATAAATTAGGAGGACATTTATTCACAGCAATTATTCCACTTGTAAACCCTGCTAATATTATATATATAGTTATGCTTGTACTAATTGCAGTTGGAGTTTTAGTTGGAGCATTTGGTAGTTATAGAGCAGTAAGGAAATATTTAAAAATATGATGAAAAAATTAAATAAAATTTTATTTCTTGTATTTTGTATATTTCTAAGTATTAATGTTACTCATGCAGAAACACTAAAACATTTAAAAGAAGAACTAGCAAAAGATGAAAAAAATCAATCTGCTATTATTGAAAGACAAAAAACAGTACAAAAAAATATTAATGCAGCAAAAGATGAAATAAAAGATTTAGAAGATACAATTGAAAAAAGTGAAAAACAAATTGAAGATATTTTAGTAAAAATAGATGAATTAAATGAAAATATAACAAATAAAAAACAAGAAATAGATTCTCTTTTATCATTTTTACAAATATCAGAAGGTGATAATATTTATTTAGAATATGTTTTTCAAGCAAAATCATTTACTGATTTTATTTATAGAAGTGCAATAGTCGAGGAACTTACAGAATATAATGATAAATTAATAGATGAAATGTATGATATGATTGAAGAAAATAAAAGATTACAAGTAGAATTACAAGATAAAATAGCAGAAAGTGAAAGTAATATTGATGCCTTAGATAAAAAATTAGCATCTTATAATGTTAGTTTAAAAGATTTAGAAAATCAACATACTGATGTTGCTAGTGAAATAAAAGAAAGAAAGAAAACTATTGAATATTATGAAAAAATATATAAAGAAAATGATTGTGAAGAAGATGAAGAATTAGTTGCTTGTATGACTGATATTCCAAATTCTTCTGGTATGGTAAGACCTACTAAGAGTGGAACTATATCAAGTGAATGGGGTTATAGAAATTGTCCATTTCATGGAAGAGAAATACATAGTGGTATAGATATTGCAGTCTCTATGGGAACTACTGTTTATGCTGCTGCACCTGGTAAAGTTGTAGGAATTACAAGAAAATCAAGTTGTGGTGGTAATATAATAACAATATTACATAATATAAAAGGTAAGTCATATAGAACTAGATATATGCATTTATCTGCGATTAATGTTAGTATGGGTGATTATGTTAATATAGATACAGTTATAGGTAAAAGTGGTGGTGGCGGTTATACACTTAAAAAGAATGGTGGATGGGATACTTGTTCAACAGGTGCTCACTTACACTTTATGGTGCTTCCTGGTGAAGATGGTAGTAAAACAGTTAACCCAAGAGGTTTTGTTACATTCCCTAGTAAAGGTGGAAGATTTAAAAGTAGATGGTAATTCATCTACTTTTTTAATGGGTTTCTATACTCAAAAGTTTGTTATAGAAGTTTAGTGTAAAGGCTTAAAGATATACGAAGATATCTTTAAGTTTATCTGTTATATTAGTAAAAATTATTTGTAAAAAATGTAAATGAGCATAATAATTAATAGATTTTTTTCTTGATATTTAGGCAAAAAATAAATATATACAAAATTTGACAAAATTTATTGTAGAAATATAAAGATATATGTAGTATAATGAAAAATACAGTACGAATAAAAAGGAGAGATGAATGAAAATTAAAGTATTAGTTGTAGACGATAATGCAGTGCAAGTTAGTTTAATAAAGAAGTACTTTAATGAGAGTAATGAAGTAGAGGTAATAAATTCTGCCACAAATGGTAGTGAGGTTATTGATATATTAGAAAGAAATGAAGAATTTGATGTAATGCTTTTAGACTTAGTAATGCCAAATAAAGATGGCTTTTCAGTTCTAAAATATATGAAACAAAACAACATTAACAAAAGTGTTATAGTTATGTCTTCATTTGGTGATGATAATACAATAAAGAAAGTAAGTGAATATGGTGTTAAATACTTTGCTTTAAAACCATTTGATATTGAAAACTTAAAAGAAGTTATAATTGATATTTCTAAAATTAATAAAAGCAAAGAAGAATTAATTGAAATACAAGACAAAGATATTCAAATAAAAGTAACAAATTTACTTCATGAACTTGGTATTCCATCTCATATAAAAGGATATCAATATATTCGTTCAGCAATACTAATGGTATATGATAATCCTGGATTTATTGGTGGTATTACAAAAGAATTATATCCAGATTTATCAGTAAAATTTAATACATCAATTCAAAGAGTAGAAAGAGCAATAAGACATGCAATTGAAGTATCATGGCTTAGAGGAGATATTGACTTAATGGAAGAAATATTTGGTCATAGTGTTGATATTGATAGAGCAAAACCTACCAATAGTGAATTTATTGTGACAATTGCAGATAAACTTAGACTTGATATGATTAATGTTAAATTATAATTAAATACATAATAAGATTAAATGAAATATACATTTAATTTTTTTAATTTCTATGTTAAAATGTTTACAGGAGAGCATATGAAAAAGATTATTTTATTAATATTAGATGGTTTTGGCATAAGAGAAAATGAAAATGGTAATGCTATTAAAATGTCTAATTTAGCAAATATAACAAAAATACTTACTAAATACCCTGTTTGTGAACTTGTAACAGGAGGAGAAGAAGTAGGTCTTCCAAAAGGAGTAATTGGAAATAGCGAAACAGGACATATAACTATTGGTAGTGGAAGAACAATAATGCAACCATATACAATGATAAATAATAGTATTAAAGATAAAAGTTTTTTTGATAATGATAATCTTCTAGATTTAATGGATCACGTTAGTGAAAATAAATCAACTTTGCACTTAATAGGTTTAATTTCTACAAGCACTAATCATTCTAGTATAGACCACTTTTATGCTATACTTGCTCTTGCTAAAATAAAAGGAATAAATAATGTAATATTTCATTTTATAACAGATGGAGAAGATTCAGGACAAAAAACCTCAAAAGAAGTAATTGATAACTTTATGCAAAAAATAGAAAAACTAGGTATTGGTAAAATAGGAACAATATGTGGAAGATACTATGCAATGGATAATGATGGAAATTACGAATTAGTTAAAAAAGCATATGACATGATGGTACATAATATTGGAAATACATTTTCAAGTTATGAAAAATGCATAGATTTACACTATAAAAATAACATAACAGATGAATTTATAAACCCAAGTGTAATAACAAAAGGTTCTAATATAAAAGAAAATGATGGAGTTTTATTTGTTGATTTTAGACCAGAAAGAATGGAAGAATTAATTTCATCATTTGTTGATGAAACATTTAATATGTTTAATGTAAAAAAATTTAAAAATGTAAAATATATGGCACTTTATAGTACAAGCAATTTAATAGATGGTGCTTATACCAATGAAACAGTGTCTAACACATTTGGTAAATATCTAGCAGACTTAGGCTTTAAACAAGCCAGAATTGCAGAGGTTCCTAAATATCAACACGTTACATATTTCTTTGATGGAGCAGAAGAATTCAGTGATAAAAACTTATATAAAATATTAATACCATCTCCAAAAGTAGCAAGATATGATATTAAACCAGAAATGAATATAGTTGAAGTAACAACTGCTGTACTTGATGCGATGGAAGATGACTTTGATTTCATATTAGTAAATTTTGCAAACCCAGATATGGTAGGACATTCTGGAAATATACAAGCAGTAGTAAGAGCACTAGAAGCATGTGATATATGTATTGGTAAAATACTTGAAAAAGCAAATGAAAACTTTTATGATTTAGTTATCACATCTGACCATGGAAATGTAGAACTTATGAAAAATAATGATGGAGAAATAAACACAAGCCATACTGATAGTAAAGTTCCATTCATTATATGTAATGAGAAATACAAACTAAAAGAAACAGGTACATTAAGAGATGTAATACCAACAATAATAGATATGTATGAAATAAGCAAACCAAAAGAAATGACAGGAGAAAGTTTAATAGTGAAGTAAGAGGAATAAAAAATGGATGAAAAGGGTAATGAAAATTTAAGTGATATTGAAATTAATAATGATATAAATACAGGACTAGATAATAAAGTATATGAACCTAGTACACCTGTAATATTAGAGCCACCAAGAAAAGAAGAATTAACAGAAGATAACACTAAAAAAAATATGTTTAAACATACTAAAATTAATAAAGAAAAAATAAATAAAACAAGTGACGTAGATAAAAAAGACAAAGATAAAAAACAATTAGAAAACAAACTAGAAAAACAAACAGATGAAATTATTAATTTAGAAAAATTAGAACGAGAAAGAAATAGTGAAATATATCAAAAAAATGAAACAAATAAATATCTTATTATACTAATAAGCCTTTTTGCTGTCTTATTAATTATATTTACAATTTATTACTATTTAGTTATGACACCAACAAAAGTATTTGATGATACTATTAACACAATATTTGCAAATATAAAAACAAAAATGAATGATTATAAAAACAAAAACTTTGATACAGCAAAAATATCTTTAAATTCACAAATTAAAACAGACTCTATAAATTTTCAAGAATTAAATGATTTAAATATCAATACAAACTTTGATATAAATTTAAAAAATGGTAATATTAACACACAATTTAATGTTTCAAGGTATAATAATTCATTATTTAATACAAAATTATATTTAAAAGATGGGTTTACATATTTTGACTATCCAAAAATAGATGAAGAAACTGAAAACAATAAAATAATAAAATACGATTTCTTAAATATTAAATCTAATAACAATTTACTAGAATATGATGATAGAAAACTTACATCCTTATATAATATATTAGAAGAAACAAAAGATAACATATTAAATATAATTGATGAAAAAAAATTAAAAAGAACAATAGTAATGAAAAACATAAATGATACAACAACTATCGCGTTAAAAGTAAATTGTGAATTAAATAAAACAGACATATCTAACATATACTATCAAGTATTTAATAAATACATAAATGATGATGCCATTATCAAAGAAATAGAAATAATGACAGGATATGATAAAGAAACAATTATAAATATATTAAATAAACTATTACACAGAGAAGTAAGTGTGGAAAACGTTAATGTTGATTTATATACAAACTTAGCAAACACACATCTTGTATCATTAGATATTAATATAGATAATCACTATTATATTGAAATAAATAATTTAAGCGGTTACTATAAATTTAAAATAACAAAAAAAGAAAATGATTTAGAAGTATTAAATATTAGTGGTAAATATAATATTGATAAAAAAGAATTAAATGGAGAAATTATTATAGAAAATAATAAAACATATTCAAAAATAAAATATAACTACAAAAATTCACAATTAAATTTAGAATATTATAATAATACAAGTGATACACCACAAATATATATAAACAATATAATTACAATTAAAGAAAACGCAAACATTGATAAAATGAATGAATCAAATATATATACACTTGAAGAAAATGAAAACTACCCAATACTTAATAATGATGAATTTATGATTTTAGAAGAAAGAAAAAATAAAATAACTGAAAAATATAATTTTATTAAAAATATAATATTAAATAATAAAATGATTAATTATTAATAAAAACCGAAAAATTTAAGGAAAATTAAGAAAAAATGCTTGATTTTTCTTTTCTTTTGCCATATAATTAATTGTAATTGACTTTGTGATGGTATGTAAGGTTGCTGATACACCAGGTTAAGTTGAATTATAACTTAATTCAAAATCAGGTAATTTACATATAGTCAAGTGGTCTAAATAAAAAATATTTAGAAGGAGGAAATTAATATGTCTAAGGACAAAGTAAGAATCAGACTTAAATCATTTGATCACAGAAGTGTTGATCAAGCATGCTCAAAAATTGTTGAGACTGTTAAGAGAACTGGTGGAGTTGTTAGCGGACCTGTTCCACTACCAACAGAAATTGAAAAAATCACTATATTAAGAGCTGTTCACAAAGATAAAGATTCACGTGAACAATTCGAAATTAGAACACACAAAAGATTAATCGATATTACTTCACCAAGCAAAGAAACAATTGATGCTCTTGCTCATTTGGATGTACCAAGTGGAGTTGATATTGAAATAAAAAAATAAGTAAAGTAGGAAAGGAAAATTAAAATGAAAGGAATCTTAGGACGTAAAGTTGGAATGACTGAGGTCTTTACAACTGACGGAAAATTAATACCTGTTACAGTTATAGAAGTTCCAAGTAATGTTGTAACTCAAATTAAAACTGTTGAAAAAGACGGGTATAACGCAATTCAATTAGGTGCTTTTGACAAAAAAGAAAAGTCATCTAACAATCCTGAAAAAGGACATGTTAAAAAAGCAAATACATCACCTAAGCGCTTCTTAAAAGAAATAAGAGGAATAGACACAACATCTTATACTCTTGGACAAGTTATTGAAGCTGATGTATTTAAAAATGGAGACACAGTAGATGTAACAGGAACATCTAAGGGTAAAGGTTTTCAAGGTGTTATTAAGAGATGGAATCAATCTCGTGGACCAGAAACTCACGGTTCTACATACCACAGACGTGTAGGATCACTTGGTACAATGAGACCAATGAGAGTTTTAAAAGGTAAAAAATTACCAGGACATATGGGTAATGAAACAATCACTATTCAAAATTTAATGATAGTAGATGTTGATATGGAAAACAAATGCATATTAGTAAGTGGAAATGTTCCGGGTGCTAAAAATTCATTTGTATTCATAAAAGAAGCAATAAAAGGTAGTAAATATACAGAACCTGTTGAATTAATTTCTTATGATGAAGTTTCTGCAAATGATGAAGCAAAAGAAGAAGTAGTTGAAAATACAAATAATGAAGTAGAAACAGAAGCAGAAGTAGCAGAAGATGCAACTACTCAAAATGAAACAGAAGAAGAAAAAGAAGAAGCAACAGACACTGAAACTACTAGTGAGGAGGTTTCAGAATAATGGCAAAAGTTCAAGTTTTAAACCTTAAAGGTGAAAAAGTTAAAGACTTAACTATTAAAGATGAAGTTTGGAATATAGATGTAAACGAAAGCGTTATGCATGATGCAATTGTTTTAGCCCAAGCATCTTTAAGACAAGGAACTGCTAGTACAAAAACTAGAAGTGAAGTATCTGGTGGTGGTCGTAAACCATACAAACAAAAAGATACAGGTAATGCAAGACAAGGATCTACTCGTAGCCCACAATGGCCAGGTGGTGGAATTGTATTTGGACCAAAACCAAGAAAATACGATAAAAAACAAAATAGAAAAGAAAGAAGATTAGCACTAAAAAGTGCACTAACATCAAAATATAAAGATAAAGAATTAGTAGTAGTTGAAAATTTAAATTTAGAAACTAACAAAACAAAAGCCTTCAACGAAATATTAAAAAATCTTAAAATTAATGGAAAAGCCTTAATCGTTTATTCTCTTGATAATGAAAACTTATTCTTAGCATCAAGAAACAACGAAAATGTAGCAGTTTTAAGTACAGATGAAGTAAATGTTTTAGATTTAGTTGCTACTAACTATTTATTAATAGATGAAAATGCAGTAAAAAAATTAGAGGAGGTGCTTAACTAATGAATATAATCTTAGCACCAGTAATAACTGAAAAAAGTGAATCTTTAAAAGCAAATAACGTATATGTATTTAAAGTTTCAAAGAAAGCAAACAAAACTCAAATTAAAAATGAAATTGAAAAACAATTCAATGTAAAAGTATTAAATGTAAATACTGTTAATGCAGTACAAAAGAAAAGAAGAGTAGGAAGATATACAGGATTAACTACTGCTTATAAAAAAGCATATGTTAAACTTGCAGAAGGCTCTTCAATAGAATACTAGGAGGGATAATATGCCAATAAAGAATTTTAAGCCTAATACTCCTGGAACAAGAGGAATGAGTACACTAGTTAATGAAGAAATAACTAAAAGTACTCCTGAAAAAAGTCTTCTTGTTAAAAAAAGTAAAACAGGTGGAAGAAATAATCAAGGAAAAATAACTGTTCGTCATATTGGTGGAGGAGTTAGACGTAAATATCGTGTAATTGATTTCAAAAGAAACAAAGATGGTATTGAAGGAAGAGTTGCCTCTATTGAATATGATCCAAACAGAAGTGCAAATATAGCACTAATAAATTATGCTGATGGAGAAAAAAGATATATAATTGCCCCATTAGATTTAAAAGTTGGAGATAAAATAGAAAGTGGAGTAAATGCAGATATAAAAATTGGTAATGCACTACCACTTGAAAACATTCCTGTTGGTACAACTGTTCACAATGTTGAATTAAATCCAGGAGCAGGAGCAAAACTTGGAAGAAGTGCTGGAAGTAGCGTTCAAATTTTAGGTAAAGAAGGAAAATATGTAATCCTAAGACTTAAAAGTGGAGAAACTAGAAAAGTACTTGGAACATGTCGTGCTACTGTTGGAGAAGTTGGAAATACTGATTATGAATTAGTACATTTAGGAAAAGCAGGAAGAAAAAGACATATGGGAATAAGACCTACTGTTCGTGGATCTGTTATGAACCCTAATGATCACCCACATGGTGGTGGTGAAGGTCGTGCACCTGTTGGACGTGCTCAACCAATGACTCCTTGGGGTAAACCAGCACTAGGACTTAAAACTAGAAAAACTAAAAAGTCATCTGAAAAATTAATAATGACTCGTCGTAAAAAATAATTAAGAAAGGAACCGTAAAATGTCAAGAAGTTTAAAAAAAGGACCTTATACATTCCCTAGACTATTAAATAGAGTTAGAGAATTAAATGAAAAAGGTAAAAAAGAAGTAATTAAAACTTGGTCAAGACGTTCTACAATTTATCCAGAATTCGTAGGGCATACATTTGCCGTTCACAATGGACGTGAATTTATTCCTGTATATGTTACTGAGGATATGGTAGGACACAAACTTGGAGAGTTTAGTTTAACTCGTAAGTTTACAGGCCATGCCGGCAGCGGTAAAAAATAGGAGGTAAAAAGTGGAAACTTATAGTATACATAAGGGTGCATTAATTGCTCCAAGAAAAGCAAGAATGACACTTGATCTAATTAGAGGAAAAAAAGTATCTCAGGCTGAGGCAATACTACTTACTACAAATACAAAAGCAAGTAGATTAATAATTAAAGTTCTAAATTCTGCTGTGGCTAACGCAGTTAATAACTTTGGTGCTAACAAAGAAGACTTAGTTATCAAAGAAACATATGTTAATGAAGGAAGAACTTTAAAAAGAAGAAAAGCCGCATCTCATTCAAGAGTTGCTAAAAATTATCACAGAACAAGTCATATATATGTTTGTGTAACTGATAATAAGAAAGAAAAGGAGGACTAAACATGGGACAAAAAGTAAGTCCTGTTGGACTTAGAGTTGGTATCAACAGAGATTGGGAAAGTAAATGGTATGCACCAACTAAGGATTTTGCTAAATATTTAAACACTGATTTAAAAATTAGAAAATATTTAGAAAAAGAATTAAAAGGATGTTCAGTTGCTTCTATCGTAATTGAAAGAAATAAAAAAAGAACAAATGTAATTATCAACACATCAAAACCTGGTATCGTAATTGGTAAAGGTGGTGCTGATATTGAAAAACATAAAAAAGCACTACAAAAACTAACAGGTGAAGAAATCTATTTATCAATAGTTGAAGTTAAAAATCCTGATTTAAATGCTGCCTTAGTAGCAGAATCTATCGCGATGCAAATTCAAAATAGAGCATCATTTAGAGCAGTACAAAAAAGAGCAATTAGAAATACAATGAAAGCAGGAGCAGTTGGTATAAAAGTTGCTGTATCTGGTCGTTTAGCAGGTGCTGAAATGGCAAGAACAGAAGGATATACAGAAGGAACTGTACCACTACATACATTAAGAGCAGATATAGATTATGCACACAAAGAAGCAGATACAATCTATGGAAAAATTGGTGTAAAAGTATGGATTTACAAAGGAGAAATACTTCCTGCTAAAAAGAATAAGGGAGGTAATACAAATGTTAATTCCAAAGAGAACTAAATATAGAAAACCTCATAGAGTAAGTTATGAAGGAAAAGCCAAAGGAAATACAACACTAACACAAGGTGAATATGGACTTATGGCAAAAGAAGGAGCATACATTACAGCAAGACAAATTGAAGCAGCAAGAATTGCTATGACTCGTTATATGAAAAGTTTCAAAAGAGGAAAAGTATTTATTAACATTTTCCCACACTTAGCAAGAACTAAGAAACCTGCTGAGGTACGTATGGGTAGTGGAAAAGGTAATGTTGAAGAATGGGCAGCAGTTGTTAAAGAAGGTAAAATTATGTTCGAAATGACTGATGTTACTGAGGAAATAGCAAGAGAAGCATTCCGTTTAGCAGGACACAAACTACCAATTAAAACAAAATTTGTTGCAAAGGATGTGGCTAAATAATGAAAATGGTAGAAATTAGAAAATTAACCACTGATGAATTAAATAAAAAACTAGAAGAAAGTAAAAAAGAATTATTTAATTTAAAATTTGCTCTATCAACTGGTAATTTAGAAAAACCTCATAGAATTAAAGAATTAAGACATGATGTTGCTAAAATTAAAACAGTTATTAGAGAAAGAGAATTAGAAAGTAAGGAGGAAGCAAACTAATGGAAAACAAAAAACAAGAATTAGTTGGAAAAGTTGTAAGTGCATCTTGCAATAAAACTATTACTATTGAAGTAGTAACTTATAAAAAGCATCCACTTTACAAGAAAAATGTAAAAACTACAAAAAAATATGCAGTACACGATGAGGATAACAAAGCTAAAGTAGGAGATATAGTTAAAGTTGTATCTTCTCGTCCTCTATCTAAAACAAAAAGATATGTATTAGATAGCATTGTTGAGGAAGCTGTTATTCTTTAATTAAGAAAGGAGAGAGTTATGATACAACCAGAAAGCCGTTTAAAGGTTGCTGACAATTCAGGCGCTCGTGAAATCTTAGTAATTAGAGTACTTGGTGGAAGCAAAGTTAAAAGCGGAAATATTGGAGATGTTGTAGTAGGAACAGTTAAAAAAGCAATTCCAAATTCAAACACTCCAAAAGGAAAAGTAGTTAAAGCTGTTATTGTAAGAACAGTACAAGGCGTTAGAAGAAGTGATGGAAGTCATATTAAATTTGATGACAATGCTTGCGTATTAATTAAAGATGATAATAGTCCTGTTGGAACTCGTGTTCTAGGACCTGTAGCTAGAGAACTTCGTGATAAAAACTATATGAAAATTGTTTCACTAGCTCCAGAAGTATTATAGGAGGATATCATGAAGATAAAAGTAGGAGACACTGCTCGTGTTATTACAGGAAGTAATAAAGGAAAAGAAGGCAAAGTTCTACAAATATTAAGAAAAGAAAACAAAGTTGTTTTAGATGGTATTAATATTGTAAAAAAACATGTTAAACCAAATAGACAAAATGAAACAGGAGGTATTCTTGAAGTAGAAGCTCCAATTCATATTTCTAATGTTAAAGTAGTAGATAAAAAAGCCGAAAAGAAAGAGCAAAAAGAAAATAAAAAAGAAGTAAAAAAAGAAACTAAAAAGGAAGTTAAAGAAACAAAAGAAAAGAAAACTTCTAAGAAAAAAGAAGAAAAAGAAAGTAAGTAGGTGAATTATGGAAACATTAAAAAAATTATATGAAGACACAATCGTTCCAAATTTAACTAAAAAGTTTAACTACACTACTAAAATGCAAGTACCTAAATTAGAAAAAATTGTTCTAAATATGGGTGTAGGGGATGCTATTAACGATCAAAAATATTTAGATGCAGCCCTAAAAGATTTAGAAGCATTATCTGGACAAAAACCGGTTATTACAACTGCTAAAAAATCAATTGCAGGTTTCAAACTAAGAGAAGGAAATAAAATAGGTTGTAAGGTTACTTTAAGAGGAGACAATATGTACAACTTCTTAAATAAATTAATTACAATAGCACTTCCAAGAGTTAGAGATTTTAGAGGAATATCTAAAAATAGTTTTGATGGAAGAGGTAATTATACTCTTGGTATCAAAGAGCAATTAGTATTTCCAGAAGTAGAGTATGATCAAGTTATTAAAGTTAGAGGTTTAGATATTGTTCTAGTTACAACTGCTAAAACTAATGAAGAAGCACTTGCTTTACTAACTGAATTTGGGTTACCTTTTAGAAAGTAAGAAAGGAAATATTATGGCAAAGAAAAGTAAATTAATTTCACAACAAAGAGGAAGCAAATTCTCTACAAGAAATTATACTAGATGCACAAGATGTGGTCGTCCACATGGTGTACTTAGTAAATTTGGTGTATGCCGTATTTGTTTTAGAGAACTTGCTTATAAAGGACAAATACCAGGTGTTAAAAAATCAAGTTGGTAATTTGTTAAAAATATAATAAAAAATAAAAATAAACCAAAACATTAACTATCAGTGTTAATAAGAAGGGAGGACCTATAATGGTTAATGATACAATCGCAGATATGCTTACAAGAATTCGTAATGCAAACGCGCTCAAGTATAAAACTGTTGAAATACCAGGTACTAAAATGACTAAGGGTATTGCTGATATTTTAACAAAAGAAGGATTTATAGCCGGATATGACGTTAACAAATTAGCGGTTGGCGAAATGTTAGTTGTAAATCTAAAATATTCAAAATCTAAAGAAAGAGTAATCACTGGACTTAAAAGAATTAGTAAACCAGGATTACGTGTGTATGCTAAAGCAGATGAAATGCCAAGAGTTTTAAATGGACTTGGAATAGCAATTATTTCAACTTCTGAGGGTCTTATGACTGATAAAGAAGCAAGAAGCAAAAAACTTGGTGGAGAAGTTTTAGCATATATATGGTAGGTGTGTTATGAGTAGAATAGGAAATAGAATATTAACTATACCATCAGGAGTAGAAGTAAATGTTGATGGTAACAAAATAACAACAAAAGGACCAAAAGGAACATTAGAATTCAATTTTAAGAATGAAAATGTTGATGTAAAAGTTGAAGATGGAAAAGTTTTAGTAACAAGAAAGAACGAACTTAAAGTTTCTAAACAATTACATGGAACTACTAACTCAATTATCAATAATATGATGATTGGTGTAAGTGAAGGATTTAAAAGAGAATTAGAAATCAATGGAGTTGGATATAGATTCCAAGTTCAAGGAAATAAAATAATTATTTCAGCAGGATATTCTCATCCGGTTGAACTTGAAGTACCATCTGGTATCAAAGTTGAAATGCCTGATAAATCTACAAACGAACTAGTTGTTAGTGGTTATGACAAACAAGCAGTATCTGAATTTGCTGCTAAAATTAAAAAAGTAAGAGAACCTGAACCATATAAAGGTAAAGGTATTAAGTTCAAAGAAGAACATATCCGTCGTAAAGAAGGAAAGAAAGCTGCTTAGGAGGTAAAAAATGATAAAAAAAGAATCAAAAAATGATATGAGATTAAGAAGACATAAAAAAATTAGAAGAACTTTATCTGGTAATGAAACTACTCCTAGACTAAGTGTATTTAGAAGTAATACTGCTATATATGCACAATTAATAGATGATGTTAAAGGTGTAACATTAGCAAGTTCATCTTCTTTGGAACTAAAATTAAAAAATAATAATCTTGAAACTGCCAAAGCAGTTGGAAAAGATATAGCCAAAAAAGCAAAAGATGCTAAAATCAAAACAGTAGTTTTTGATAGAAGCGGATATCTATATCACGGAAAAATTAAAGCATTAGCAGATGCTGCCCGTGAAAATGGACTAGAATTCTAGGAGGAAATTTATGAACGGTAATAAAAGAACTGATCGTGAACCAAAAAAACTATATGAAGATAAAATAATATCTATCGGTAAAGTTACTAAGGTTACACAAGGTGGAAGAAATTTTAGATTTTCTGCAACTGTTGCTGTTGGAGATAGAAAAGGCAAAGTAGGAATTGGAACAGGTAAAAGTAAAGAAATTCCTGTTGCTGTTAGCAAAGCAATAAAAGAAGCAGAAAAAAATATCGTACATGTTGATTTAGTTGATGGAAGAACTATTTCTCATGAAGTTACAGGTGTATGTGGTGCTGCAAAAGTATTAATTAGACCTGCTAAGGCTGGTCGTGGAATTATTGCTGGTGGAGCATCAAGAATTGTTCTTGAACTTGCTGGTGTTAAAGATGTTGTTTCTAAATCACTTGGAAGCAATACTCAAATAAATACTGCAAAAGCAACAATTGAAGCACTTGCTAGTCAAAGAACTATTGAACATGTTGCACAATTACGTGGAAAAACAGTTGAGGAGGTCTTAAAATAATGAAATTACATGAATTAAGTAAAGTTGAAGGATCAACTCATAGAAGAAAAATAGTAGGAAGAGGTCCTGCAAGTGGACATGGTAAAACTTCTGGAAGAGGAGAAAAAGGTCAAAAAGCAAGAAGTGGTGGAAGTGTACACATTTGGTTTGAAGGTGGACAAACTCCATTATACAAAAGACTTCCAAGAAGAGGATTTTCTAACGCGAGATTTGCAACAAAATATGCAATCGTAAATGTTGAAGACTTAAACAGATTTAAAGATGGAGATGTTGTTACTCCTGAATTATTAAAAGAATCTGGACTAGTTAAAAAAGAATTAAGTGGAATTAAAGTATTAGGTAATGGTAAATTAGAAAGAAAATTAACTGTTAAAGCAAATGTATTTACTAATAGTGCTATTACTAAAATAGAAGAGTTAGGTGGAACTACGGAGGTGATTTAAGATGTTTGCTACATTTAAGCAAATATTTAGATCTTCTAATAAAGATTTAAGATTTAGAGTTCTATATACACTTGGTGTATTATTCATCTTCGCGGTTGGTAATTCAATCACAATTCCTGGTATGCAAGTAATAAATGGAGATATTGGATTTTTAGAATTATTTAATGCAATGAGTGGTGGAGGATTAAAACAATTTTCAATCTTTGCACTAGGTGTTATGCCATATATTACTGCATCAATAATTATCCAAATACTTCAAATGGATATAATACCATACTTTAAAGAATTAAAAGAAATGGGTGAAGAAGGTAGAATAAAAATTGCTAAAATAACAAGATACGCAGGTCTTGCAATAGCATTTATACAAGGTTTCTTCTATCCAATGATGTTTATTGGAAAGACAAATGAACCAATGTTCTACTTTAAAATTGCTCTAATCTTAACAGCAGGTACTGCATTCTTGTTATGGTTAGGCGACCAAATCACAAATAAAGGAATAGGAAATGGAGTATCATTAATAATCATGGCTGGTATTGTAAATACTTTACCTGATATGTTTGTTACAGTATTCAATTCATTAATTCCTGGTGCTAATAATTTATTAATAGCATGGTTATCATTTGCATTATTTATCTTATTATATTTAGCAATTATAGTAGGAGTTATATTTGTACAGGAAGCAGAAAGAAGAATACCTATTCAATATTCAAATAGAAGTTCATCAAGTTATGGAGGACAACAAACATTTTTACCACTTAGATTAAACTCAGCAGGAGTTATGCCTGTCATAATAGCAAGTGTTATTATGGGTATTCCATCAATTCTTAGTTATTTTATTAAAAATGCTAAGGTTGTAGGATTTCTAAATAATTATTTATCCACATCTAAACCTGTTGGATTTATAATTTATATATTATTAATTTTAGTATTTACTTATATTTATACATTCTTAACAATAAATCCTGATGAATTAAGTAAAAACTTAAATAAAAATGGTGGATATATTCCTGGTATTAGACCTGGAAGTGAAACTAAAAAATATATTTCAAAAGTTCTTTCAAGAATTACATTTATGGGTGCTATTTTCATTGCAATTATAGCAGCATTACCAATAATATTTACCGCAGTTACAGGAATGAGTGATAGTATCAAATTAGGTGGTACATCTATTCTAATTGCAGTAGGTGTTGTTCTTGAAACATATAAACAACTTGAAAGTTCAGTTGCATCAAGAAATTATAATAGGAGATAAGATATGAATTTAATTTTAATTGCGCCACCTGCTGCTGGAAAAGGTACAATGGCTAGTATGTTACATGAAAAATATGGTCTAGTATGCATATCAGCAGGTGAACTTTTAAGGGGAGTTGATCCTAACACTGAGTTAGGTCAAGAAATTAGGGCTCTTCAAGCAAAAAGAGAATTAGTTCCTGATGAAATAACTAATAAATTAATGAAAGAAAGACTAATGAAGGATGACATAAAGAATGGATTTATCTTAGATGGATATCCAAGACATATGCCACAAGTAGATGCAGTAAATCAAATGTGTGAAGAATTAAATCTTAAAATTGATTATGCTCTACTATTAAATGTTGATTATGATTTAGCCTTAAAAAGAACTATTGGAAGAAGAATATGTCCAAAATGTAAACAGACATATAATGTATTAACCGGTGTAAATGCACCTAAAATAGAAAATATGTGTAATGATTGTAATGTAGAATTAACTACTAGAAATGATGATAATGAAGAAACATTTAAAATTGGTTATTCTTCTTACGAAAAAAATTGTAAACCGGTTATAGAATATTATAGAGAAAAAGGAATTTTAGTAGAATTGGATGCTAGTAAAGATCCACAATCTACATTTGAACAATTCGAAAAAATAATAGGAAGTAAAAATAATGATTAGTATTAAAAATGAACAAGAAATTGAACTTATGAGAAAATCTGGACAAATTACTTATGAAGTATTAATGAAATTAAAAGATTTTATTAAACCAGGAGTAACTACGAAAGATATAGATAAATTTGCACATGATTATATTGTTAGTCATGATGCAACACCTTCATTTCTTGGTTATGAGGGGTATCCTGCTAGTACTTGCGTTAGTATTAACGATATGGTAGTACATGGGATACCAGATAATACTAAAATAAGAAATGGTGATATTGTCTCAGTAGATGTAGGAAGCATCTACAAAGGATATCATTCAGATTCAGCATATACTTACATAGTAGGTAGTGTTGATAAACAAACAGAAGACTTAGTAAATAATACTAGAAAAGCATTATATGCAGGAATTTCTGTTATCAAAGAGGGAATTAAACTTAATGAAGTTTGTTCAGCAATAGGCAAAGTTGGTAGAGAAAATGGATATGGTATATTCGAATGTTTAACAGGTCATGGAGTTGGAACTACACTACATGAAGATCCATATATTCCTAATCTTAGTAATCATGAAAGTGAGGGAATCATTCTTAAATCTGGAATGACATTAGCAATTGAACCAATGTTTAGTCTAGGTACAAAGGAAGTATGGCTACTTCCAGATGAATGGGGAATTATCACAAGAGATGGAAGCGTAGCCGCACACTTTGAACATACAGTACTTGTAACCAAAGATGGTTATGAGATATTAACAGGAGAGTGAAAAATGGCCAAAGAAAAAGA
>CANRJN010000015.1 GCA_947630945.1 uncultured Bacilli bacterium
AATTCCCGAAAAAAAGGGAATTTTATTCTATAATCTAATTTTTTCTTGTCTTCGGGATTTTAGTTTTTAATTCAGTCTTTATTTTTAAAACATTTATTATAATTATTTTTTGCCTTTACATTATCTTAATATAACAAACTTTTAAGTATAGAAACTCATAAAAAAATAAAAGAATAATAATTTATTTTTATTAACAATTTATTCTTTTATTTATTCTCTACTCACTATATTTTTAATTAAATTATTTAATATTTTAGAATTACTAACTATATTATTTATATTATCATTACTTATAAGTATTAAACTACCAAGTAAATCACTATTTAAAACAATTGGATATATAACCATTCTTCCCTCTTCATTAATATTATCACTTATTTGATTTTTCAATACTTTATCACTAATATAAACTTTTCTTTCTTGAATAACTCTATTTATATTATCTTTAATAGTTTCATTATTATTTATTATTTTATTATTAATAACAAAATATATTTTATAGTTAGTAACAGATACAAAACAGTTAATTATATTATTTATTTTATCTTCAAAACTCTCTAATTTTGAATATTTTTCTAATATAATTTTATTTTCATTTATAGATATTTGAAAATCATCTCCACTATTTATATTTAATGATTTTCTTAACTCTTTTGGTAATACAATTCTACCTAATTCATCTATTTTTCTAACTATACCTGTATGCATTAAATCACCCTAATTATAGTGTGATTTTATTTTAATATTTTATACATTGAATTTCATAGAATATATTACTTCTAATAAACTTTCTAAATAATAAATATAATTTTTATCAAGTGTTGCTTTTAGTAGTGTAATAATAATTGTATCATTTTTATAACTAAAATTAAATTTAGTTGTTATTTTAGTTGCTTCTATAAACAACTTTTCAACACTTATACTTTCATATACTTCTTTTTTCATTTTTAATACTACTTTTAAGTTATCATTTTCAGTAATTTTAATCATAGTAATCATTAGTAATTTTTCTAAGTATTTTTCATGTGCATAAAGTTCTAATGAATGATTAGTCATTCCAAATCTATCTCTTATTTCACTTAATACTTCATTTAATTCTTTTTTATTTGTAATTCCATTTATTTTTTTATGTAATTCTATTACAATACTACTTTCATCTGTATATTCTTCTCCAATATGATTCTCTACTTCTATTTTATTATAATCTTTATTTTCTTCTTCATCTACATTTATTCCATTAACTTCTTCATTTATTAAATCTAAATACATATTAACACCAACAGAATCAATAAACCCTGCTTGCTCTTTACCAAGAATGTCCCCAGCACCACGAATTGCTAAGTCTCTCATTGAGATTTTATAACCACTTCCAAGTTCTGTAAATTCTTTAATTGCTTCAAGTCTTTTAATAGCTGTTGTTCCAAGAACTTTCTCTTTTTTATACATAAGGTATGCATAAGCAATTTTATCTCCTCTTCCAACTCTACCTCTTATTTGATATAACTGACTTAAACCAAATCTATCACTATCAATAACTACTATTGTATTAGCATTAGGTATATCTATACCATTTTCTATAATAGTTGTACTTACTAATACATCATATTCTTTATTAGTAAAATCATATATTATATCTTGCATTTCTTGTTTAGACATTTTTCCATGTGCATAACAAATTCTTGCTTCTGGTATTAATTTTTTATATTTATTTACAATTGTGTCCATATTAGTAATATTATTATATAAGATGAATGATTGTCCTTTTCTAGACATTTCTTTAAGTATTACTTCTCTTATAAGCATTTCATTATATTCAATTACATATGTTTGTACAGGATATCTGTTTTTAGGAGCAGATTCTATTAGTGATAAATCTCTAATACCAACAAGTGACATTTGTAAACTTCTTGGTATTGGTGTTGCTGAAACTGATAAAACGTGTACATTTGATTTTAATTTTTTTATTTTTTCTTTTTGTTCTACTCCAAATCTATGCTCTTCATCTATAACTAGTAAGCCTAAATCTTTAAATTCAACATCACTACTAAGTAGTCTGTGGGTTCCAAATATTATATCGATTTTACCTTCTTTTAGTTTCTTTATTTTTTCTTGTACTTGTTTATTTGTGTAATGTCTATTAATAATATCAATATTTACTCCATGATTTTTAAATCTTTGTAAGGCAGAATTATATTGTTGATGAGATAGTAATGTTGTAGGACATAAGTATGCTACTTGTTTTCCATTTATAACAGTTTTATACATTGCTCTAAATATAACCTCTGTTTTACCATAACCTACATCTCCACATAGTAGTCTTTCCATAGGTCTCTCGCGTTCTAAGTCTCTTTTGATTTCTTCTGCTGCTTTTAATTGGTCTGTTGTTTCTTCATATTCAAATTCACTTTCAAATATTAATTGATTTTCATCATCTTTTTTAAATGGTTCTATTACTGCTTTATTTCTTTCTTTATATATATTTAAAAGTTCACCTGTTATATTTTTAATTCTTTCTTTTATTTTTAATTTTGTTTTTGTCCATTCAACACTATTTAATTTATTGATAGTTGGTCTTGCACCTTCTTTTGATGTGTATTTATATAATTTAGATATGTCTTCAACAGGCATATAAAGTTTATCATCGCCTTTGTATTGTATTAATATATAGTCTTTCTTCATTCCATTTTTTTCAATAGTTGTAATTCCTTTGTATATACCTATTCCAGATTTTCTATGTACTACATAATCTCCAATATTAATACTATCAAGTGATAATATTTTATCTCCTAATGGTTTATCTTTTAATAATTCTTTTTTAGTATATGTTTCAAACAAGTCATATTCACTATAATAGTATTTATTTTCATATATAAATCCATGATTTAATACACTATTTTCTATATGAATATTTTTATTTTTAGATAGTAATTCTTTTTTTAACATTTCATTTGTTGTATATAAAATTCCATTTGTGTTTATTATATCATTTAAGAATTTTTCTTTATTTGATGAGTATTTTTCTATACTTTTTGCTTCTATTTTTATATCATAATTTCTATTATTTATTGTATCTAGGTATATGTCTTCACTATCTTTAAGTGATGATAATTTGAATATTTCATTTTCTATTCCTAGATATTTTATTTGCGGAGATAGCATTTTTTCTTGTTCTACTATTTGATTATAATTTGTGTATACTACTACTCCATCATTTATGTATTCTCTTATGCTTGAATTGTTATCGCCAAAATCATCTTTAATTGTGCCAATTGATATTTTATCTATTTCTTTTATTGATTTTTGAGTGGTAATATCAAAGTATTTTATTTTTTCTATTACATCATCAAATAATTCTATTCGTATTGGGTTTTCTTCTTCTATTGGAAATATGTCTATTACAAAACCTCTAACTGAAAACTCTGCTGTATTATAAACTGTGCTTTCTCTTTTGTATCCATTTTCATTTAATTTTTTAATGAATTCATCTCTTTTTATTGTATCTCCTAGTTTTATATTTATTTTATTTTCTATGTATTTATTTTTATTAGGTAATTTCTTAATAAAACTATTTAGGTGTACAATTATTATTTTTTGTGTGTCATCATTTATTTTATTAAGTAAATTAACTCTTAAAAATAGTAATTCTGGTGATACTGCTACGGCTTTTTTTGTTATGAAATCATCTTCTGGAAATAAGTATACGCTATCTATATAATTTTTTAGTTCATTGTAATATGCTGTTGCTTCATTTAATGTTGGATATACTAATAGTATGTTTTTTTTAAGTCTAAAAAAGAAATATAATATTAATTGATTATATATTTCGTTTTTACTTATAGAGATTTTTTTATATTTTAATGAATCTTCATTAAATAATTTTAAACATAAATCATTTTTCATATATTTATTATTTCCTTTTTAGAGTTTTAATTTAGGGGTTTTTAAAGTTTGCTTTTAAAAGTTTTTTTAGAAGGTTTCTTTTAGAAGTTTCCTTTTAGAGAATATTTATTTTTTATTGTATTTTTGCATTAAGTTATCGATATTGTTAGATGAAAAATCTTCTATTATATTTTTTATTGTTGGAAGAAGGTTTGTTATTTTTTCTTTTTCTTCTTTTGATAGTTTTTTTAATACATAGTCTTCAAGTGGTATTTTATTTTTTGATATGCCTATTCTCACTCTTTTGATATTTTCGGTTTTTAAATGTGTAATTATATTTTTTATGCCATTATGTCCTGCGGCACTTCCATCTCTTTTTATTTTGAATGTGCCTATTTCAAAGTCTATATCATCATAAATTATTAATATGTCTTCTATGTTTATATTATAAAATTTAACAAATTTAATAACGCATTCACCAGATAAATTCATATAGGTTTGTGGTTTTAATAATATTATTTTTTCTCCATTTATATTATCTTCTGCATATAAACCATTAAATTTAGATTTATATGATAAGTTTTTTTCTTGTGTATAGTAATCTATAACTCTAAAACCTATATTGTGTCTAGTATCTTTGTAATTATCTCCTGGGTTTCCTAAACCAACTATTAATTTCATAATTATTCCCTTTCTATTTCATTAACATATTATATAATTTATTTTTACTTATATTGTGAGATTCTGCTACTAATTTAACGGCAGTTGATTTTGTATTTCCTTTTTCTATTAATTCATTTATTTCTTTTAAGTAGTCTATATTTTCATCTTGTATGTTTTTATTACCTTCTACTACTATTACAATCTCACCTTTTATTTTATCACATTTTTCTATTAAATTATCAATATCATCTCTTATTATTTCCTCATATAGTTTTGATATTTCTCTTACAATTGATGCTTTTCTATTGCCAAATACTTCTTTTATTGTTTTTAGTGTATCTAGTATTCTATATGGTGACTCATAAAAAATTAGTGTGTATTTAATATTTTTAAGTTCTGTTAATTCTTTAATCATTTGACTTTTTTTAGTATTTAAAAAGCCATAAAATAAAAATCTTTCATTGCTAAGTCCAGACATATTTAAAGCAGGTATTACAGCAGTTGGTCCTGGTAATGATATGACATTAATATTATTTTTTATTGTTTCATCTACTATTACATTTCCAGGATCACTTATTAATGGTGTACCTCTGTCTGTTACATAACCTATATTTTTACCACTTTTTAATATATTTATTATTTTATCTTTGTGTTTCATTTCTGTATATTTATGACAAGATTCTATTTTTTTATTTATATTATAGTATTTTAGTAGATTATATGCTTCTCTTGTATCTTCTGCAAAAACTATATCAACATTTTTTAGTGTATGTATTGCTCTAAATGTTATATCTTCTAAATTACCAATTGGTGTTGGTATTAAATATAAATTTCCATAATCACTTTTTTCATAACTTTTTTGTATCATTTGTATACTTTATTTTTTCCTTTCTATTATATTTTTTCTTTTTATAATTTATTTATTCTTTTGTACTTTCTTCTTGTATTTTTTATTCTGCTGTGGCATCTTCTTTTGGACTTTCTTCTTTTCCAAATATTTTTAATACTTCATCTGTATAACTTCCATCATCATTATGTACATATAGTGGTGGTAATATTTTAAGTCCACTTTTCCCATTTTTATGTCCATCAATTAATACTAGATTTGATTCACTATCTTTTTTTGGATAGATTAATCTTATTCTCTTTGGTTCTATATTATTTTCTTTCATAAGACTTATAATATCTAGTAGTCTTTCTGTTCTATGTACAATACACAATGATGCATTATTTTTTAATAATTTTTTTGATATTTTTATTATGTCTTCTAGTGTTATATATTTCTCGTGTCTCGCTATTGTTTTAATTTCGTTTTCATTTGTAATACTTTCTTCTTTGTATTTAAAATATGGTGGGTTACATGTAATTAAATCAAATGTATCTGTTTCATATATTTCTGGTAATTTTTTAGCATCTATGTTGATTATTTTTATTTTATCTTCTAGATTATTAATTTTTAAACTTTCTATTGCTAAATCGTATACTTCTTTTTGAAGTTCTACTCCTATTAGGTTTGTATTTTCTTGTATTTTAGTAGATAAGATTATTGGTATTACTGCATTACCTGTACATAAATCTAATATATTTTTTGTATTTTTATTAATTTGTGCAAAATTTGGAAGTAATACTGAATCTAAACTAAAATTAAAATAATTCTTATTTTGAACTATTTTTAATTTTTTAAAATATACTAAATCATTTATTACTTTTTCTTCTGTTTTCATTTCTTTTGTTTTCATTTTTCTTATTTTCTTTGCTTTCGTTTTTATTGTTATTTTCATCTTTTTTGAAAGGTACTTCTACTTCTATTTTATTGCTTTCATCTGTAAGAAGAGTGTATTTTCTTCTTGGTATATCTAATGATACAACTGTTCCTTCTACTCCCTCGTATTTAACTTTATCTCCTACTTCTGGTAAATCTTCTCTATATAATGAATACAAATCATCTTCATATTTTAAGCAACATAAAAGTCTTCCACATAACCCATTGATTTTAGTAGGATTAAGTGCTAAATTTTGATTTTTTACTTGTGCTATTCCTACTGAATCTAAATCATTTAAGAATGTAGAGCAACATAATTTTCTTCCACATTGACCCAATCCTGATATTTCTTTTGCCTTATCTCTTACACCAACTTGTCTTAATTCTATTCTTGTTTTGTATATTCCTGCTAGTTGCTTTGCTAGTTCTCTAAAATCTACTCTATTATCTGCTAGAAATTGGAATACTAATTGTTTTCTATCAAATGTAAAATATGAATCTAAAAATTTCATATCAAGTTCTAATTTAGTTGCAAGTTCTTCTGCTTTTAATAGTGCTTTTTTTGCTTCTTTTATGTTGGCATTATTTTGTTTTTCATCTTCTTTTGTAGCAACTTTTAATATATTTGTATGTTCTAAGTTATCTTCTTTATCGTACACTACTGCAACTGTTGCAAATTGACTTCCTCTTTCGGTTTCAACAATTACATTATCTCCTACATTTAATTTAAATCCATTGTCATTAAATATGTATTGTTTTCCGTTTTTCTTAAATTCTACTCCTACTATTTTCATATATTACATCTCCACATTTCTATTATAAATCTATCTATACTTAAATTTTTATTTAAATTGTATTCTAATCTATTTATGTTGCTATTAATTATTAAAATTTTTTTTGATATCGTTACTATGCTATTATTTTTGATTATTATATCGTTTTTGTCTATATTATCGTTAACAATATTTTCAAGTGATTTATGATATCTATTCAATATATATTTTAAAACATTTTGTAAATAATTTCTATCTTCAATTGTATTATAGATTTCATTTTTTAAGGCTATTGTTTTTATATTTTCTTCTTCTATATTTTTTATTAATTCTTCTGCTGTTTGAATGTATTTTTCATCGATAGTTTCATCTTTAATTGAGGATGATATAAATATTTTTTGGCATCTACTTAGTATTGTTGGTTTAACACTATCTATATTTGTTGTAATTAATATTGCATATATGTTATTTTGTGGTTCTTCTAGTGTTTTAAGTATCGCGTTATATGCAAAATCATTTAGTTTTTCACATTTGTCTATGATATATACTTTTGTACTATTAAATTGTGATGTTGTTGATATTTCGTTAAGTAAATTTTTTATATCATCTTTTGAAACTATTCCATTTTCTGGTTTTAAAACATATAAATCTGGATTTTCATCCATATTTTCACAATTTTTGAAGAAGAATGTTTTTAAGACTTCATTTAATTCTTCTTTTATTTCATCATATTCTGTATTTCCTATAATGAAGGACTGAGTAAGTTTATCTTCTTTACTTATTTTTTCAAAGTAATCAAATATTTTACCCATTTTTTCACCTCCATTAACAATGATTTAACAATAATATTTCAAGTATATTATAGCGATTATTCCAAAAAAGTCAAAGAAATATATAATAAATATTGTATAAGGATTTATTGGTATTATTTTGCCTTTACTACTAATTACTATATTAACTGTATAAAGTAAACAAAGTGACCAAACTATTTTTTTTAAAATATTAATAATCATATTTGCTCCTTAATTTACAATATGAAATATATATTATTTTATGATATTACTTTTCTATCATCCCATGCTTTTGATATCATTATTGGATCTAGATATTCAATATCACTACCCATTGGAATACCATATGATAGTCTTGATACTTTTATTTTGTATTTTTCTAATATTTTTTGAATGTATAATGATGTAACTTCTCCTTCAATTGATGGATTTAAGGCTATTATTATTTCTTGTACATTATCTTTAATTCTGTTTATAAGTGTACCTATGTTTAAGTCTTCTGGATTTATACCTTCAATTGGAGATATTAAACCATTTAATACGTGATAGTAACCATTGTATTTTTTTGTTTTTTCAATGGAAAATACACTTTTTGAGTCTTCTACTATGCATATTGTTGTTTTATCTCTTGTTTTATCTTTGCAAACTTCACATACATCTTCATCACTTAAACATCCACATATTGAGCAGTTTTTTATGTTTTTCTTGAAGTTTACTAGCGCGTCAGAAAGATTTTCAATTTCTTGAAATTCTCTTTCATATAAGGAATAAACATATCTTTCTGCTGTCTTTTCACCAACTCCTGGTAAAATTGTTAAATTGTTTACTAAATCTTGAAAACTTTTAGGTAAAGACATAAATTATAATATACCTCCAAGTCCACTTGCATATTTACCTAATTTATTCTCTTTTTCTTTCTTTATTTGATTTAGTACATCATTTATTGCTACTAAGACTATGTCTTCTAGCATTTCTTTGTCTTCTAAGATAGATTCGTTTTTAATGTTTATTTTTTTTACTTCATTTGTTCCTAGGCACTCTACTAATATATTTTCATTTTCATATTTGAATGTAGAGTTTTCAATTTCTTGTGTAGTTTTTTCTATATCTTTTTGTAATTTTCTTGCTTGTGCCATCATTGCTTGAATATTCATATTTTATCATTCCTTTCAATCTTCATTTATAAATTCTTCACCAAAAATACTCTCAACACTTTCTTGTAATTCAGTATTTTTTTTCTTTTTTTGTGGTAATTTTTTTAGTTCTTGATATTCGTATTTCTTTCCTGCATTTATATTTTTTATGTATTCTGCTTTAATATCATTCCATTCTTCATTGGTAACTGCTACTACCACATAATCATTATTATATATCATTTTTAATAATTTTACTATTTCATTTGTATTTTTATCGAATAAAACAACTTCAAAATTATTTTTAAATGTGAATAAAATGTTTGTTTCTCCTACAACTTCTGGGGTTGATTTTAATAGGAGATTTGCTATTGAATTATATTTTTTATTTGTTACGTATTCTCTTATAGAATCATAGTTTTCTATAAACTTATTTTTTAGTTGTTTATTTGCATTATACAAACAATTGTTTATGTTTATTTTTCTATTTTCAATTATTATTTTATCTTCTTCACTAGTTGTAGTTTCTTGTTGTATTAACTCTTTATCTTTTGTAATTTCTTTTGATTCTTCTTTCTTTTCTTGTGAATTATTGGCGTCTTTAATACTTTTGTCTTCTAGTTTATCTTCTTCTTTTTTGTGAGTTTTTTCTGTAAATAATAATGTCATTTTTATTAAATATATTTCTGCTACTATTTTTTGATTGTTACTCTTTTTTAAATCATAATTTAAATCAAATAATTGTGTTGATAATTCTAAAAATAAATCTGTATCTATTTTTGCATAATCATATAATTTATCTTCATATTCTTTATCAAAATAATTTTCAGTATTATTATAAATTAATATATCTTTTATAAGTAATTCTAGTTTTTCACATACTTTAATAAAATTAATACCATTGTTATAGTATTCATCTATTATTTTTATTACATTTTTTATATCACCAGATGTAATTGCAGTAAGTATTTCAAAGACATTATCTTGATTTATATCGCCTATTAAATTATATATATCATTAACACTTACATCTTCTTTATTAAGTGATAGTGTTTGATCTAATAAATTTATTGCATCTCTAAGTCCACCATCACTTAATTTTGCAATTGTATTAACAATATCATCATTTAATTTTTTATTTTCTTCTTTTAATATAAATTTTAATCTGTTAACAATATCATTATCATTTATTTTTTTAAAATCAAATTTTTGACATCTTGATATTACTGTTGCAGGTATTTTATTAACTTCTGTTGTTGCTAATATAAAAATTGCATGTGCTGGTGGTTCTTCTAATGTTTTTAATAACGCGTTAAATGCACTTGTTGATAACATGTGAACTTCATCAATTATATATATTCTATATTTTAAATTGCTAGGCATCAATTTAACGTTGTTAGTAATTTCTCTTATTTCATCAACACCATTATTACTAGCAGCATCTATTTCAACTATATCTAATTCTTCTTCTATATTAGATTTGCAAGATTCACATTCTCCGCAGACATCTCCATCAGTAGTTTTTAAACAATTAACTGCTCGTGCAAAAATTTTTGCAATACTTGTTTTGCCCGTACCTCTTGGACCACTAAATATATAAGCATGTCCAATTTTATTATTTAAAATGCTATTTTCTAATATTTTAACAACTACATTTTGACCAACGACATCTTTGAATTTATGAGGTCTATATTTTCTATATAATGAAATGTATGACATAATTATACCTCCAAAATAATTATAACAAATTTTAATAATTTATACTATCTTTTATTTTTAAAAAAGTTAGTTAATTCCTTATAAAAATAGTTGTCATCATCATTTAATTTTATATAATTAATTTTATTATTTACTATCTTATTTTGATCTAGTATATAATAAACTTTTTTTATTTTAGATATTTTTATTACTTCTTCACACATTTTGCAAGGTTTTAATGTTGTATATAATTGACAATCAATTAAATTATAGGTTTTTAGTTTCTTTGCAGCTTTTTTTATTGCTATTATTTCTGCATGATTTATAGGATTATTATCTTTTACTCGCTTATTGTATGATTTTGATATTATTTTGTTATTTTTTGTTATTATACAAGATACAGGAATATCATTATTTTTTAAAGCTAGTTTATTTAATTTTTTTAGTATTTCATAATAATTTTTCATATTTTATCCTACTTTCTATAAAAAATATTTCCCGGGAAATATTTTTTTACTCATTTTCAATTGTGAAAATGTAAACTTCTTGTGAAAATTATTTCCCGGGAAATAATTTTGTAATTTTTTTTAATTCAATATAAAAATATATTTATGTTTCACGTGAAACTTTTTTAATAAAATAAAAAGTGCACACAAACTTCATATTTAAGGCTGCTATTTTCCAATCCTGACCTGTTTCATATTAGGTTTGTTGCACAAATAAATTATATACTATTTAATATTAAAAAGCAATTATTTATTAATATTTGTTGCAATTGATTGCTTTTTTATTATATTTTTAAAAGTAAATATATAAAAATTATAAAATGTTCCACGTGGAACACAAAAATTTTTTGACTTTAAATTTTAAAAATTAATTTCACTGTTTAACAAATTCAAAATATTATTTTTTAATTACATTAAACAGATAAGTTCATACATTATTATCTATTTATATAAAAATATTTCTAAAAAATATTATCTTTATTTAATTGTGAAAATGTAAACTTCTTGTGAAAATTATTTCCCGGGAAATAATTTTGTAACATTTTTTTTAAAATTTGTTATTAAAATCATTTTATTGCATTAAAAAAAATATTTCCCGGGAAATATTTTTTTATAATTTTATTCGTTAGTTTTTTCTTCATTAGTTGTATTTTGATTCTCATCTTGATTTGATGGCGATTCATTATCATCTTCATTTTGTTGTGGTTCTTCTTTCTCAACAATTGATATAGAAGCAACTTTATTATCATCTTTTAGATTAATTAATCTAACACCTTGTGTTACTCTACCCATTTGAGATATTGCATTAACATCTAATCTAATAATAATTCCATTATTTGTTATTATCATTAAATCCTCATCATTTGAAGTAGATTTGAAACTAACTATTTTTCCATTCTTTTCAGTAATATTTAATGTTTTAACACCTTTACTACCTCTCTTAGTTTCTCTATAATCTTCAATTGCTGTTTTTTTACCATAACCTTTTTCAGTAACAACTAACAATAATTTACCAGGTTCAGAAATTTCACTACCTACACAAATATCATTATTTAAGTTAATTCCTCTAACACCTGATGCTGTTCTACCCATTATTCTTATTTCATTAACATTGAATCTAACCATTCTACCATTTGAAGAACACATTAATACTTGACTATTTTCATCTGCAAGTTTAACTGATATTAATTCATCATCTTCTTTTAAGGTAATTGCAATCTTACCACTTTGTCTTATATTTTCAAATTCACTTAATAATGTTCTCTTAACTAATCCATTCTTTGTACTAAACAACAAACATTTGTTTGTAGTATCTTTTTCTACTTTTAACATAGTATTTATCTTTTCGTCTTTTTCTAATGCTAATAAATTAACAATTGGTAATCCTTTTCCAACCCTAGAATATTCAGGTATTGCATAACCTTTCATTCTATAAACTTTACCTTTATTTGAGAAGAATAATAAATGATCATGAGTATTTAAAGAAATTAATTGTTCAACATAATCATCTTCTGTTGTTGTAATTCCTTTAATTCCAACACCACCTCTATGTTGTGCTCTATAAGTATCTTTTGATATTCTCTTAATATAATTCTTATTTGTTAATGTAACAATTACATCTTCTTGTGGAATTAATGCTTCATCTTCAATGTATTCAATTGCTGTCATATCAATTGTTGTTCTTCTTTCATCACCATATTTATTTCTAATTTCAAGCATCTCTTTCTTAATAATTTCAAGAACTTTTTGTTCACTTGCTAATATAGATTTTAATTCTTCAATTTCTTTTAATAAATTTTGAAGTTCTTCTTCTATTTTATCTCTTTCAAGTCCTGTTAATCTTCTTAATTTTAACTCTAAAATTGCATCTGATTGAATTTCATCAAGACCAAATCTAGACATTAATTTTTCTTTTGCATCTGCATCATCTAGTGCATTTCTAATAATCTTAACAACTTCATCAATATTATCTTGTGCTATCTTATAACCATTTAAAATGTGTACTCTTTTTTCATCTTTAATTAAATCAAATTTTGTTCTTCTAATTATTACTTCTTTTTGATGATCTATATATTTAGAAATTATTGATTTTAAGCCTAATGTTCTAGGTGTTAAGCCATCTAACATTAAAAATATTATTCCATAATTAGTTTGAAAAGCCGTATGTTTGTATAAATTATTTAAAACAACTTGTGCATTAGCATCTCTTTTTAATGTGATAGTAATTTTAACACCATCTTTTAAATCTGTATGATAATCAGTTATACCATCTATTACTTTATCTCTAACAAGTTCTGCTACTTTATCCTTTAATTCCTGAGTATTAACACCATATGGAACCTCAGTAAATACAATAGTAGTATGATTATTATGTTCTTCAATTTCTGCTCTACTTCTTATAGTAATAGATCCTCTACCTGTTTCATATGCTTTCTTAATACCAGAATTTCCTAAAATTATACCACCTGTTGGAAAATCTGGACCTTTAATATATTGCATTAAACCATCAGTATCAATATCTGGATTATCAATATAAGCAATACATCCATCAATTACTTCTTTTAAATTATGAGGTGGAATATTTGTTGCCATTCCAACTGCAATTCCCATAGAACCATTTACAATAATATTAGGAAATCTTGATGGTAGAACTTTTGGTTCTTTTCTAGTTTCATCAAAGTTAACATCCATATCAACTGTATCTTTATTAATATCTCTTAATAATTCTAATGATATTTTTGAAAGTCTTGCTTCTGTATAACGATAAGCGGCAGCACCATCACCTTCGATATTACCAAAGTTTCCATGTCCATCTACAAGCATATATCTTTGATTAAAATCTTGTGCTAAACGAACCATTGCATCATATATAGAAGAGTCTCCGTGTGGATGATAATGTCCCATAACATTACCAACAGTAGTTGCAGATTTTCTATGAGGTTTATCAGGAGTATTTCCCTCTTCATACATTGACCATAAAATTCTTCTATGGACAGGTTTTAAACCATCTCTTAAATCTGGAATAGCACGAGATGTAATAACACTCATTGAATAATTTAAAAATGAATCTTTTACTTCATCTACAATATTATTTTCTCTATGAGAATCTCTTTCATGAAAAGTTCCACCAAATTCATTATCTAAAACTTCTTCTGTTTCTTGGCTTTCAGTTGAATTTTCAGTTTCTTCTAACTCTTTATTTTCATTATTATTTAATTCCTCTGTATCCATTATAAACCTCCTATATATCTAAATTCTTAACATTAATTGCATTTTCTTCAATAAATGCTCGTCTTGGTTCTACTTCATCACCCATAAGTTTTTCAAATATAGCATCTGCTGCTATACAATCACCTACTGTAATTTTTCTTAAAACTCTCTTATTTATATCCATAGTAGTTTCATTTAATTCTTCTGCATCCATTTCTCCTAAACCTTTCATACGAGCAATTTCTGCACGAGATCTAACATTTTCAGGAAGTGATGCTAAATAATCTTCTTTTTCTTGTAAATCTAACACATATTTTCTTGTTTTACCATGCATTATTCTAAATAATGGTGGTTGTGCTGCATATACATGTCCTGCTTCAACAATTGGTTTAAAAAATCTATAAAATAAAGTTAATAATAAAACTCTAATATGTGAACCATCAACATCGGCATCGGTCATTATTATAATCTTGTCATATCTTAGTTTAGATAAATCAAAATATTCACCAATTCCTGTACCAAAGGCAGTTATTATTGTTTTTATTTCTTCATTTCCAAGGGCTTTATCAAGTCTTGCTTTTTCTACATTTAATATTTTACCTCTAAGTGGAAGAATTGCTTGTGTCATTGAATCTCTTCCTTTTTTAGCAGAACCACCAGCTGAATCTCCCTCGACTATGAATATTTCAGAAATACTAGGATCCTTGCTCTTACAATCTGATAACTTTCCAAAGAAATTAGTTGTTGCTAAATCACTTTTTCTTGTTGCTTCTCTTGCCTTTTTAGCAGCCATTCTAGCATTTCTAGCAAGTATAGCTTTATTGATTATAACTCTTGCATCTTCTGGATTTTCTAATAAAAATTGTTCAAATCCTTCTGCAAATACACTATCTGCAAGATTTTTTACCTCACTATTTCCAAGTCTTCCTTTTGTTTGACCTTCAAATTGAGGATTTGGATGTTTACAAGAGATAATCATTGTAAGTCCTTCTTTTACATCATCTGCTGTTAAATTATCATCTTTTTCTTTTAATATATTATTCTTTCTAGCATATGAATTTATTACTCTTACAAGTGCTCTTTTAACTCCATCTTCATGTGTTCCACCATCATGAGTATTAATGTTATTAACAAATGAATAAGTATTCTCATTGTATCCTGAATTATATTGCATAGCAACTTCAAATACAATACCATCTTTTTCTCCTGTTAAGTGAATAATATCATCATGAATAACTGTTTTTCCTTGATTAATGAATCTTACATATTCACTAATACCACCCTCATATAAGAATTTATCACCTTGTGTATCTTCTTCATCTCTATCATCTCTTAATGTTAGTTGTAAACCTTTATTTAAGAAAGCAAGTTCTCTTGTTCTAGTTTTTAAAGTCTCATAATCATAAATATCTGTATCAAATATTTCTGGGTCTGGTTTAAATGAAACCGTAGTACCTGTTCTAGTCTTTTCACATTCACCAATTTCAGTTAATTTTTGAACAGTTTTACCACCATCTGCAAACTTTGTTTCATATATTTTTCCATCTTTATATACTGTAACTGTTACCCATTTTGATAAAGCATTAACAACAGATGCACCAACTCCATGAAGTCCACCAGATACTTTGTATCCGCCTCCTCCAAATTTTCCACCTGCATGTAATACTGTATAAACAGTTTCAACAGTTGAAATACCTGTTTTTGGATGGATACCAACAGGAATTCCACGACCATTATCTTTAACAGTTATTGAATTATCTTTATTTACTATAATTTCAATATTATTACAATAACCTGCTAGGGCTTCATCTATTGCATTATCAACAATTTCCCATACTAAATGGTGAAGTCCTTTAACATCAGTAGTACCTATATACATACCTGGTCTTTTTCTTACTGCCTCTAACCCTTCTAAAACTTGAATATCATTTACGCCATACTCTTCATTCATTATTATCACATCCTCTCATCTAAATTAAATATTTTGGCTTTATCTATTAACCTTTTATTAATATTTTTTAAATCAGTCGTTGTTATAAATACTTGTATATCTTTATTTAATGATTTAAAAATATTATTTCTATTTTTTTCATCTAATTCACTAAACAAATCATCAAGAAGTAATATTGGCTTTAGAGCATAATCATTAACAAATATTTGAACTTCTGATAATTTCATCGCAAGTACAATTAACTTTTGAAGTCCTTGTGAACTATATTCTTTTGAATTATTACCATTATGTAGAAATTCATAATCATCTCTATGAACACCAATAGATGTCATTCCTAGATTTATCTCCCTTTTTCTACATTTCTTTAACTCAGTTAGCAGTTTATCATAATCATTTATTTCATAATCACTAATATACTTAATAGAAATATCACAATTTTTTTCATAGTTTTTAAAAATATCATTAATATACTTATTAATTAATTCTATATAGTTTTTTCTATATTCATATATTTTTAAACCCTCACTAACTATTTTTTCATCCAATATATCTAAATATCGTGTATCTAAATTACTATTTAACATTAATTTTTTTAAATAATCGTTTTTATTTTTTATAAGATTATTGTAGTTATTTAAATAATATAAGTATTCTTTATGTAATTGAGATATTTGAATATTTAAATAATTTCTTCTAGTATTAGGAGTTGCTTTAATTAATTTTAATTCATCAGGAGATAGCATTATAATTCTATATTGAGATATAAAATCACTTAATCTTCTTTGTAATTTAGAATTAATTTTAGTTTTTTTACCATCTTTATCAAGAAATATTTCTAAATTCTTTTTAGGACCATAATCAAAATAATGTATTTTCACTCTAAAAAAATCACTATTATTATTAATTATTGAATAATCATTATTAGTTTTAAAAGATTTTGCTAAACTACCTAAATAAATTGCCTCAATTATTGATGTTTTACCAATTCCATTTTTACCAATAATAATGTTTAAATTTGAAAAATTATCAAATGTTTTCTTTTTGTAGTTTCTAAAATTAAGTAACTCAATCTTGGTAATATTCATTTTTAAACCTCTTTTTCCCCCTTAAATTTTAATTTTTGCTTTTTAAGGTACTCCTACACACTAAATAAATTATATCACAAAATGGTATGTAAAAAAAGTGATTTTAAAGAAAATCATTAAAAATTTAGCAATTAAAAAGTAAACATTATTATAAAAAATATTATGTTTACTTTTATTATAAAATTAACTATAAAATAGATTCTTCTTTTTTAGCCATTCTCTCTTCTAATATATATTTAAGTCTTGTTGCTCTAAGTATTTGATTTGTAAGTGATCCATATGAAACATCAAATTCAATAACATCGCCATTTTTAAATAATATTGCTGATTTTTTAGGACTAATTTTATAATATTTTTCTATTTTTTCTAGATTAATCCAAATACATTTTTCACTTTCTGGTGAACTAGTTGGAAAAAATATTATTTTTCTACTTTCTTCTACTATAATTGGTGATTTATGAGTAATACCTAGTAATTTTTTAGTACCTTCTTTTCTACCTTCATAGGAACTACCAAAGTATTCACAACTATGTTCTAGAATACTTAACGTACTATTATTAACAACATATTCACTATCATTTTCTATTATTTTTGAAGAATTCTCATCAATTGGTAATATTATTTGAGTATCATAAGTTATTTCATAGTTCATAATATTAATATAACCCCCTTTCTTTTAAGAATGTTTGTTATACTAACACAATGTATTTGTCGAATTTTGTCGAAAAATGTCGAATTACATAAAAAAATTAAAAAATATTATAAAAAAAAACGATTTTACTCGTTTTTAATAAGTTTTCATTGGTAAAATTAATTGAATTAACTCTTCATTATCTATTTCTTTTAATATAATAGGATTAATTTCGCCATTTAGAAGTATATAAACATATTCTTTATTAAACATTCTTAATGCTTCTAACATATATTTTGCACTAAATGAAATTTTTATATTATTATTTGTTTCATTTTCAACAGTTAGTTTTTCTTCTACTTTTCCCATTTCAACACTTGATGCTCTAATTATAAAATCATTTTGATTAATTTCTAAATCGATTATATTTTTATCTTTTGATTGAGTAAGTAATGCTGCTCTATCTAATGTATTATATAATTCTTTTAAATCTGCTTTTATTATATATTTAAATTCTTTTGCTATTGAATTATCTGTATTTGGATAATTTCCATTTAATAATGATGATTGAAATACTAAATTATTTAATCTAAATATTATTTTATTACTAAATACATGCATTTGCATTTCTTCTGTATCATCAATTATTTTAACAAATTCATTTATGTTTCTAGCAGGAATAACAATATTTATATTTTCATTATAGACTTTATCTAATTTTAATGTAACTTTTGAAAGTCTATATGAGTCAGTTGCAGTACATTCAAATAAATCTCCTTGAACTTTAATATTAACTCCTGTTAAAAGTGGTCTACTTTCTTGAAGTGAACATGCAAATGATGTTTTGTTAATAACTTCTTTAAATTTCAAACTATCTAATTTTATAGGGTTTTTACTTTCATCTAATGATATATTAGGAAAATCTTCAACCATGAAGCAATTAAAGTTATATATAGAATTATTTGTTTTGAATGATACCTCATTATTTTCAAAGTTTTCTATTAATATATCTGTATCTGGTAATCTTCTAATTATATCTAATAATGATTTACCATATATAACTGAACATCCTGTTTCATCTATACTTTTTATATTATCTTTATCTATAAATGTTTGTATAGTTATTTCATTATCAGTTGCTGTTAAATATAATCCATCTTTGTTTAATTCAAATTTTATTCCATTTAGTACAGGTATAATATTTCTAGTAGATAGTGCTCTACTAACTGAATTTAATCCCTCCATTAATATATTTTTTTCAATTAACAATTTCATAATAAAACCTCCTTTTTTATTTTTATTAATTATTAATATTATTATAGACTGTTAATATTGTTGATAACTTATATTTATTAAGATAAATTCTAGAAATTTTTAAAATTTATCATTGTTATATTGTTAATAAAGTTTTGAGTTATTCACATAACTTATCTTTTAGTATTTTTATTTCTTCTTGAAGTTTAAGATTTGTTTTTAATTCATTAGAAATTTTTTCATAAGAGTATATTACAGTTGAATGATCTCTTCCACCAATTTCTAGTCCAATTCTTTCTAGGCTTTCTTCTGTTAATACTCTACACAGGTACATAGTTATTGCTCTTGCATCGGCTATGTTTTTCTTTTTCATTTTACCTTTTATCATTGATGCATCAAGTCCAAAGTATTTAGCAACCACATCAATTATTTTAGCAACAGAATTTACTCTATATATTGGTGTGTTTACATATTCCTGTAACGCGTCTTGTGCTATTTCTAATGTTATTTCTGGAATATTGAATGCTGCTTTGTATGCAACAATTCTTAGAACTGCATTTTCAAGATTTCTAATATCACTTCCACAATTATTAGCAATATAATCAATTATTTCTTCACTTAATGTTAAATCAAAGTTATTAATCATTATTTTATTTTTTATTATATTTCTTCTTAATTCAAACTCAGGTGGATTAATTGATTCTGTAAGTCCCCATCTAAATCTTGTTTTTAATCTATCTTCTAAATATTTATAATCATTTATAGATGTATCAGATGCAATAATTATTTGTTTATCATTATCGTGCAGTGAATTAAATGTATTTGTAAATTCTATTTGTGTTTTTGTTTTACTTTCAAGAAATTGAATATCATCAATCATTAATACATCTACATTTCTATATTTATTTCTAAATGCTTCTAAATAAGATATGTTATTACCATTCTTATTTTTATTATTAATTATTGCTCTATAATCGTTAGTAAATTGTTCAGCAGTTATATAAAGAACTTTCTTATCACTGTGTGTAACAATATAATTACCTATTGCATGCATTAAATGTGTTTTTCCAAGTCCACTTTTAGCATATAAGAAATATGGATTATATAATTTACCAGGATTTTGTGCTACTGCAAGAGCAGTACCATATGCAAGTTTATTTGCTTCACCTACTACAAATGTATCAAATGTATATTTAGGATTAAAATTACTATTATATTTATAATTTGATAAATCATTTTCAATAAAATCACCGCTTTCTTCTTCTTGAATAACCGTTTTACTTTCTTTTTTAGATTCTAATTTATCAACATCTTTTTCAAATATATATTCTATTTCACAAGTATCATTTGTTATATCGTTTAGTATATCTTCTATTATTGAACCATAATTCTTATTTATATTTTGTAATAATAATTGATTATCAGGAATTATTATTTTTATATTGCTATTATCATATGAATATAACTTCATATCATTAAATATATAGTTATAGGTCATTAAGGATACTTTTGATTTTATTTTAGATAAAAAACTATTCCAAATATCTTCTGTATTCATACTTATCTATCCTTTCTATAACTAACTAACCAATCGATTTTTATTCCTTCTAATAAAATTATAAAACATCTTTAAAAAAATGCAAAATAAATTTTTTAATTAACATTTATACTAACAATTTTTTAACTTTTTGTAAACAATTTTTTCTTTTAAAATCATATAAAAGAATGAGTTATCAACAATATCAACAATTTTTAAATATTATGTTTACTTCATATGTTGATAAATTGTGAACAAGTTAACATAATTCTGTTAGTATATTGTTGATAAGTTAACATAATCATAATTTTATTTAAGAAGTTAACATAATGTTAAAATAGACAAATATAAAATAAAAAGAAATACAAAAATGATATATATAATAAGGTATATATAAATAGTGAAAGAGAAAATAAATCTATACCGATTTTATAAAGCATTTATACTACTCTTTTCCTTTAAAAAGGTTGACTTTTGAATAATCATAGTATATAATCTAATTCAGTCAAAGAGGAAATGGAGGTTATATTTAATGAAAAGAACATTTCAACCTAACAATAGAAAAAAGAGTAAAACTTCAGGATTTCTAGCAAGAAAAGGTACTAATGTATTAAAATCAAGAAGAGCAAAAGGAAGAAAAGAATTAGCAAAATAAATAAATTACTTTAAATTAAGTAATTTTTTTTATATAATAATGTTATTAGGTGTGGCATATGAATAAAAAATATATAATAAGGAAAAATGAAGAAATACAAAAAATTATTCAAAAGTCTAAAAAAATAATAAATAAATATTTTGTTATTTATTATTTAAAAAATTCTTTTGGCTTTAATAGATATTGTATAAGTGTTAGTAAAAAAATAGGAAAAGCACACACTAGAAATTTATATAAAAGAAGAATTAAAGACATATTAATGAAAAATAATATTAATAATTCTAATGATTATGTTATAATATTAAGGAATTCAATTTTAAATATAAATTATCAAGAAATTAAAAGTGAATTATTAAATTTATTAAAAGGAGAAAATTAAATGAAGAAAAAAATATTATTATTGCTAATGATATTATTAACTTTAAGTGGTTGTACTAAAAGATTTAATATAACAATTGAAGATAAAGATGAGAAAGTACAAAAATCTTATGTTTCTAATATCTTATGCAAACCAGAAAGTGAAGAGTTACAAAAAGTTTATAGTGAAAATTCTGGTAAGTTATTAGTTAATTATGATAAGTTACCTGAATGTAAAAATTTAAAAATTAATTCAGGTGGATATGAAGGTCTTTGGACTTCATTATTTGTAAAACCACTTGCTTGGATTATTGTAAAAGTAGGGCTACTTGTAAAAAATAATGGTGTTGCTATTATGATAGTTGGTTTATTATTAAGATTACTTTTATTACCAATATCTAAAAGTTCTACTAATATGAATGAAAATTTACAAAAAGCACAAAAAGATTTAAATAGACTTGAAAAAAAATATCAAGGTAGAGAAGATAAAGATGCAATGATGGCAAAAAGCCAAGAAATGTTATTAATTTATAAAAAATATAATATTAATCCAATGTCTAGTTGTTTATTTGCATTCTTACAATTACCATTGTTCTTTGCATTTTTAGAAGCAGTATATAGAGTTCCAGCATTCTTTGAAAATGATTTTCTAGTATTTAATTTAGGAACAACACCATTAGAAGGATTTAAAGCAGGAAATTATTGGTATATAATATTAATATTATTAATTTTAGCAGCAACATATTTCTCATTTAGAAATATGAATGCAGCAACTAGTGAAGAACAAGCAGCACAAATGAAAATGATGTCAACATTTATGATAGTATTTATAATGATTGCATCATTCTCACTTCCAACATCAATTGCATTATATTGGATAGTATCTAATGGATTTACGGTAGTTCAAAATTTAATATTAAAGAAAGGTAAGTTGTAAAAATGGAGAAGTATAAATTTCAAGCAAAAAGCGAAGATGGTCTTTTAGAAAAAGCACTTGATGAATTAAAATTAAAAGAAGAGGATGTATTAACTAGATTATATGAAGAAAAAGGTGGATTATTTAGTGGAAAAAAATATACAATTGAAGTAGTAAAATTAAGTGATATAGCAGATTTAGGAAAAGAAATATTAAAAGAATTACTAGTTTCTCTTGGTATAGAAGCAAATATTGAAACTAAAATTAGAGATGAACAAATTAAATATGAAATATTCTCTAAAAATAATTCATTGTTAATTGGTAAAAATGGACATATATTAGATTCATTACAAGTATATGTAAGACAAGCAATATATAATGCTGTTGATTTATTTGTAAATGTTATAGTTGATGTTGAAAAATATAAAGAAAAACAAACTTATTTTTTAGAAAAGAAAGTTAAAAAGATAGCAAGAGAAGTTACTTTAACAAAAATACCTGTTAAGTTAGATCCAATGGATGCTTATACAAGAAGACAAGTTCATACAGCATTACAAGGATTTAAATATATAACAACAGAAAGTGAAGGGGAAGAACCTAATAGATGTATTGTTGTTAAATACACTGAATCAAAAGAAGAAAAATAATAAAATTAAAATCTCTCAAATAAATAATTGAGGGATTTTTTAGTTGATTAATAATGACTGAATTAAAAACTAAAATCCCGAAGACAAGAAAAAATTAGATTATAGAATAAAATTCCCTTTTTTTCGGGA
>CANRJN010000016.1 GCA_947630945.1 uncultured Bacilli bacterium
AATATTTTATTTTTTTACATATTTTTTGTTAAAAAAAGACTTAAAGTCTTTTATTCAGCAGCACATTTAAGTGTAGTTGGTTCTATTTTTCCTGATTCTGCTTCGATTTCAGTAATTTTAAGATCTGATTGTTCAGTTAAATCAACTTTATAACTTCCATCAGTTACTTGAAAATCAGTTATTTTTCCATCAGCACTAAATCTAACTAAATAATCTAAATGTCTACCTGTTAAATCTAAATTTTTTTCTCCTTCAGTTCCTGAAAAGCATGTTGTTAATTCACTACCCAAAGCACCATTTATATAAGCAGTTTCTGCTGTTTGAAATAATTTTCGTGCTTCTTCTTGAAATGAATTCTTTTTAGCATCTCTAAACATACTTAGTACATTTGGTAACGCGATAATTACTAAGATTGCCAAGATTGCGATAACTGCTAGTAACTCTACTAATGTAAATCCTTTCTTTTTCATATTTTAATTTCCACTCATCCTTTCCTTCTAGGTTTTCCCTATCATAATTTAATTTTAACAAATACAAATTTTCATATCAATACATACATTAATTATTTTACATATTTTTACATTTTTTATTCATTTAAAAACTTCTAATTAATCATTAGAAGCACTTATTATCTTAGTTATTAAGTCTACACTATCAATAAAATTATCTACTTTATCAATTGTTCTTAATTTATATTTTTCTTTCATTTTTTTTACAAATAAATCATAACTTTCAGGATTTCTATTAAGTTCTTTATACCAATTAGAATTTTGTCTTAAATATTTTAAAAACTTATTATCTTCTTCTTTTAATTTATTTAACACTTCATACTGCATTATCTTCACCATATAATTTATCTATTTTTTCTTCTTTTAATGTATCTTTTTTCTCTTCTTTTTCTTCTGGTTTAGTTAATTCTTCTACAAGACCTACTGCTTTTTGTATAGAACCAATACTTTCTTCAAGTGAATCTAGATTTATATTTTTAAGTGTATTAAAAAGTCCTTTAATATTGATAGAATCTTTTATATCATTACTAATATATTTATTCCATATCTTATCATCTTCTCCATAAATATCGTAAAGTTCATAAAAAGTTTGCCAAGAAACTTTATTATTTTTTACATAATCTATAAATTCTGGATGATTTGACACAAATTTTTTAAAATTATCTAACTTTGTCATATTAAATTATATGAAAAAAGATATACTAAATGCATATCTATTTCTTAATTTCAAAATAATTTCCACTATCTAAATATAATATTCCTTTTTTAGTACCTACTTTTTTAATTACATCTACATATTTATTTAATAAATCTATTCTAGTAATTGTAATATATACTAAGTTACCATCATTCATATAAAGTAAGAATCTTTTTGTATCAAATTCACTTGGGGAATATTCTATTTCACTTACCATATTAATAATGCTTTTATCTACTTTTGTAAGTCCTTTTACAAAATCTTTTTCAATATCTTCTGGTACAAAATTTATAAGTGTAGGCATACCTATTATATTATCAAGTTTTATATTTTCATTAGTTGATAGTTTATATTCATCATTACTTCTAATATAATAAAGTATTTTCTTTTCTTTAACATCTATTTGTAATATAAATCCTAACTTCTTAGTAATTTTAACATCTTCTACTAAATCTAATTTTAATAATTTCTTTTTAATTGCACTACTATTTAATAATAAAAACCTAGGATAACTTTGTATATTTGCAGTTTCTATTATTTCTTCATCATTATAGTAATCATTATTTAAAATTACTATATTTCTTGTTTTTGCATTAATAAGAAAATAAATACAAATACTAATTATTAATATTACTAGTATAAATCTTATAAACTTTTTTACATTAAATTTCTTTTTTGACTTTCTTTTTTTCATTTTTACCCTTTATTATCTTCTTTACTTCATCTAATATAATTGTACTAGAATCTAATACTGTTATTTCATTTAAATTTTTCTTTATTTCTTTACTTGTATTTTCACTAAATATTTCATCTATCGCATCTACTAGTGAATTTTTATTTAAATCTTTTTCTTCAAGTAATATACTTATTTTTTGATTTACCAAATCTAAGGCATTATAGTATTGATGGTTATTCGCAACATATGGACTCGGAATTAAAATTGATGGTGTTTTTGTTGCCATAATTTCTGCAATAGTTGATGCTCCTGCTCTTGATATAATTAAATCTGCACTTTTCATTAAACTTGGTAAATTATCAAAAAATGGTACTATTTTTGTACTTTTTGGTACTACTAAATTATTATTTAGTTCTGTATAACTACCTTTTCCTGTTATAAATAATATTTCTGTATCATCTTTTTCATATGTTCTTAAAAAATCAAGTAGTTTATCATTAACTGATGTACTTCCAAGAGAACCCATAACTATTATTATTAATTTTTTATTTTTATCAAAACCTAAATCTGTTTTATTATACTTTTTGCATTCTTTTGCACGTTGAGAAACAGGATTTCCTGTATATATAATATTTTTGTTTTTTAGTTTTCTTTTTCCATCTTTAAATGATATAAATACTGCATCTGCTTTTTTAGATAAATATATATTTGATTTTCCAGGTAACATATTTTGTTCATGTATAAATATTTTTACTTTTCTTTTTTTTGCTGCTAAACATACAGGTAATGTTACATAACCACCAAATGCAATTACTGCATCAGGTTTAAATTCATCTATGATTTTAAGACATTTTTTATATGAATTCATAATGCACTTAATATTTTTAATATTTTTAAATACATTTTTAGAAAGTCCATATATTTCAAGTCCTTCATATGGAATACCCATACTTGGTATTAAATCATTTTCCATTCTATTTTTAGTACCAATATATAAATATTCATTATTTTTATCCTTCTTAATTTCTTCTAATACTGATAAAGCAGGATATATGTGTCCGCCTGTTCCACCAGCAGTTAAAATAAATTTCATAAGTTTCTCCTTTTTACAAAGTATTCCTTTGCAAGCACTATTATATAACATTATTTATGATTTTGCATTATTTTTAATACTTTTTGATTTAAACTTTACTATTTTATTATATTTATTTAAATATTATTTATGATTTATTTAACTATATTTCTTCTTTATTATCACTTATAAGTTCTTTATATGAAACCTTTCCAATTAATGTTTTAGGTAGTTCTTTTCTATATCCATATGCATAGGGTAACGCGTACGATGCTATGTTTTTTTCACAATGTTCTTTAATACTTTTCTTTATTTCACTATTTAATACAAGTCCTTTTTTAAGTACAATATATGCTTTAATTACTTCTTTTTTATATGGATGTGGTACTCCAACTATTGCACAATCTTCTACGTATGGATGCTTTAATATAATTTCTTCTATTTCATTTGGATATATTTTATATCCATTAGATATTATTAATCTTTTAATATTTGATTTAAAATATATAAATCCATCTTTATCCATATATCCTAAATCTTTACTATGTAAATAAATATTACCATCTTTATGTTTTATTAGTACTTTTTTAGTTTCTTCTTTATCATTTATGTATTCTTTCATTATACTTTTTGAATTAATACATATTTCACCTACTTCATTATAAGGTAATTCTATTTCTGTATTTGGTTTTACTATTTTAACAATTGTACCAATTAAAGGTATTCCAATACTATTTGGTTTATTTATATTTTTTGGCATCATAATAGTACTAGAAATACACTCACTCATTCCATATGATGAAGTAACCTTTGCATCACTTCCATGATCATATAAAAATGTATTCATATCTTTAATTGTTTTTTGACTAAGACTTTCTCCTACGCAAATAATATTTTTAATATATGATAAGTCTTCATCTATTAATTTTTTACTTTTATGTATATGTTCTAACATACTAGGGTTAGTTATTATAATATTTGGTTTATGTTTTAATATCATATCTACAATATTTTTAGAATCAATAAATGGTGATAATATTATTTCACTTCCATATGAAAGAATAGAATGAATTGAACTTCCAATTCCATAACCATTAAATATAGGTATAGTTGATAAAACTGATATTCCAGGTTTTAAATACTTATTTGTTTCAAATTCATTTACTGCAAGTGTATTAAAATTTAAGTTTGTAAGTACTATTGCTTTTGAATTACCTGTTGTACCATTACTATGTAATATTACAGATATATCGTTATCATTACCACTATCTTTTACTTCACTTTTATGAAATTTTGCTCTTGATACAAATCTATAATAAGGAATTGTATCTTCTTCAATAGGTAAACTTGATTTTCTACCTTTTGTAATACTATATTTTATAGATGAAATAGTATCCATAGATTCATTTGTTCTAATATATAGAATTTTTTCTACATTTTTAAATGAATCTTTTATTTTCTTTACTTTTTTATATGAACTATCAATTGTTACTATATATTTTGTATTTGTTATGTTAATTGCATACTTTAATTCTTCTTCACTATATAAAGGATGAAGTAAATTACATATTGCAGATATTTTATTTAAAGCATAAAAACATATAATTGCTTCTGGTGTATTAGGCATTATAATACTTACATAGTCTCCTTTTTTAATACCCATTCTTATAAAAGCACAAGCAACTTCATCAATTCTTTTTAAAAGATTTTTATATGTTACTTTATTTTTATAATATGTATATGCTATTTTATTTGGATATTTTAAAGCAGATCTTTTAATCATTTCATACATAGATACATTAGGATAATCTATATTTTTAATGTTTTTATAATATTTATACCAAGGATAATTTTCATCTACTTTATTCTTTTTCATATGCTCTCCTAATGTAATTATAACATATTTTTGCTTGTTTCTTTCATTTAATTATTAAAGAAAATAAAAATAGTATTAATTCTTATTTAACACTATTCTTTTTTTAAATTAATAATAACTACTTCTCCATTATTAAATACTCTAAATGGAATTCTTCTACTAAAACCAAGTCCTCTTGATACAATCATTGAAGTATTATTTTTAGTATAAATACCACTATAATATTTTGGAAAAAATGTATAATCAGGTGATAATAATCCACCTATAAAAGGAAGTCTTACTAGTCCTCCGTGAATATGACCACTTAAAACTAAGTCCGCGCCACTCTTAACATAAGAATCAAATTCTAATGGATTATGAGCTATTAATATATTAAATTTATCTTTATCAAATTTACCTAATTTACTTTCAATAATCTTTTTGCTTAAACATAATTTTCCAAAATTAAGATAATCTTCTTTTTGACTTTTAAGTCCATACAATACTATATTATTTGATAATTTTTCATTTTTATCATTAAGAATTATCATATTACTTTTATTTATTATTTTATTATATTTTTCTTTATCTTCATAATATAATTCATCTTCATGATTACCATAAGTATAATATATTTTTTCTTTTTCTAATGATTTATATAAATCAATAAAATTATGAGTATATTTTAATCTTTCATTAATCATATCTCCACCCATAATAATTAAATCAGGCTTTTCATCATTAATAATACCCTTTAATTTTTGAGTTAAATTTCTATTATGTAAATCACTTAAAAACATTATTTTAATATTTTTATCTATCTTATTATTTTCAATATCAAACTTAGTTATATCTAATTTATAATGACTTACAATCATAGATATTATAACGATAATAAAAACAATTATAATTACATATAATACAATATTCATGTTTCCTCCAATTAGATAATTTTTAACATTTATGTTTTTCTTTACAAATATTTTTTAAATTACAATTTTCACATTTAGGTTTTTTACTAGTACAATAATATCTTCCAAATAACACTAATTGTGAATTTACTCTATTCCAAGTACTTTCATCAAAATATTTTTTTAATTTCTCTTCTGTTTTTAATACATCATCTTTTAAAGTAGTAATTCCAAGTCTTTTAGAAACTCTAAATACATGAGTATCAACTGCAAAAGATGGTACATCAAATAATGTTGCAAGTACAACACTAGCAGTTTTTCTACCTACACCATTCATACTTTCTAATACTTCTCTATTATTTGGGACCCTCCCACCTAACTTTATAAGTTCACTTACAATATTTTTAAAATTCTTTGATTTTGTAGTATGAAAACCAATTCTTTTAATATAACTATTAATTTCTTCTATACTTAATTTATCTAACTTATCTAATGTATTATATTTTTCATATAAATCTTTTACTGCAATATTTACACTTTTATCTGTTGTTTGAGCAGAAAGCATAACTGATAGTAAAAGTTCATAATCATTTTTATATTCAAGTTCACACTTTGGATTTGGAAATAATCTATCTAATTCACTTATTATTAAATCTCTATTCATCTTCATCAAGCCACCAATCATAATTATCTAATATTTCAGTATTTTTTTCTTCTTTTACTTTCTTTTTAATACCTTTTTTATTCCAATCATATATTATTTTATCTATATATTTAAAACTTCTTACATTATTTAATATTGCTTCTTTTAATGCAGATTTAATAGTATCTTCATTTATCCCACTATCTAACCATTTATTAATTAATTCATATTCATATGAAGATAAAACACGTCCTAATTCACTTTCAAATATAGCAAATATATCACTATCTTTACTTTCTGTTTTCTTATTAAGTGCAAGTCTATCATATAATGGATCTAATTTTACTTTTTCTATTACTTCATTATTTTTATGATTAACTTCCATTTCAATATATTTTTTATTTAATAAACTATTAAATGTATTAAATACTTTTTCATCACTAAATCCTAATTTATCTTTAATATCTTCTGTATCTAAATAGCATGAAACATTAATAAAATATAACACTAATAAAAACTCATCTAATGTTATATTTATTTCACTAATACATTTAATAATATTACTATTAATTACAAAATCTTTACTTTCAAATATTTTTCTTAAATCGCTCATAATTACAAATTCCTTAAATAATATTCTATATCTTCTCTATTATTTTGTAAATATCCTTCCATTATACTTCTTTCAATTTGTTTATATACACTTTTTATATTTTTAACATCAACATACTTAAATAATGTAGATAAATTTATATCTAAATCAATAATACTTCTTAATTTTAATATTTCAATAAGTGACTTTAATTTATCTTCTATTTTAAGTATACCTGCTACATTATAAAGTATTTCATTATCATATTGTTTTAATTCTATTAAATATATATCTTTTTTATTTACAAGTTCTTTAATTGTATTTATTTTCTTTATTTCTTTATTTGAAAATGGTAAATCAGTTTCTATTTGAGCCCATATACCATATTTATTATATGTTTTTACTACTTTATTAAATTTAATATTAAAGTATCTTTCCATTTTATATCTTTTAACTAAATAAAAGAATTTATCTATATTATTACTTTCAAATATTTTATCAAGTTCACTTCTTTTATATTCTTTTGGTACTTCATTTAATAAATATGATTTTTTATTTTCAATAAATTTCATAATTTCTGGATCTAAATCAAAATCTAATGTACAAGAAAATCTAATAGCCCTAATTATTCTAGTTTTATCTTCTGTTAATTTTTTTTCTGTATCTCCAACTACTCTTATTAGTTTACTATCTAAATCTTTTTTAGCACCTAAAATATCAATTAATTTTCCATCTTTATCAATAGCAAATGTATTAATTGTAAAATCTCTTCTTAATAAATCTTCTTGAAAACTTTTAGCAACACTTATTTCAACAGGTTTATTTCTTCTATATCTGTGTTCTTTTCTATAAGTTGTTATATCATATGAATATTCGTTATCTTCAATATGATATGCATAATATTCCCTAAAAGATTTACCTCTTCCTTTAAATATTTTAGATATTTCATCTATACTTGCATTTGTACAAATATCTATATCATAAGATGGTATTCCAAGTAAATAATCTCTTACATACCCACCTACAATATACGCTTCATATCCATTATTAATTAACTCATTTACTATTTCTTTCATAATTATAATAATATCACAATAAGGGTTTAAAGTCATTATAAATATTAATAATTTTTATTTTTTTTGGGCATTAAAAAAAGCCTTAATGGCTTTCTTTATTAATTTAAAGCGTCTTTTAATTTACTTCCAGCTTTAAATCCAGCAACTACTTTTGCAGGAATTTTAATAGTTTCTTTAGTTAATGGATTGATTCCTTCTCTAGCTGCTCTTTTTTTAGCAGTGAAAGTTCCAAATCCAACTAAGGCAACTTTTCCGTCTTTTTTAAGACCACTTGTAATTCCTTCGATTGTAGCATCTAATGCTCTAGTAGCATCAGCTTTAGTAAGTCCGGCTTTTGCAGCAACGAATTCTACTAATTCAGTTTTACTCATCGTAAATTACCTCCCATTTAATTTTAAGTAAGCATAAGTATGATGCTTACATATTAATTGTAGCATAACTACTTGAAATTGCAAGCAATTTAAGTATATTTTTACAAAAAAGTCATAATTTATTATTTATTTGTAAAGTAAAACTACTTCTTTTTTGTATCTTTATCACAATTTGGACAATACTTTTTGTCTTTCTTTTCTACTATTAACTCTCCACACTTAGGACACACCTCTCCTGTTGGTTTATCCCATAGTGCATATGTACATTTAGGATAATTATTGCATCCGTAGAATATTTTTCCTTTTTTAGTTTTCTTTTCTATTATTTTATGACCACATTTTGGACAATCACATATTTCAATTATTTGTTTTTCTTCTTTTTTTATGTATTTGCATTCTGGGTAATTAGAGCATGCTGTGAATTTTCCATATTTGCCTTTTCTTATTACTAGTGGCTTTCCGCATTCTGGACATATTTCACCTGTTTCTTCTGGTGCATCTTTTTGCATTTCTTTGAATGCTACATTTAATAGTGGTTCAAAGTCTTTATAGAATTTATCTAATAATTCATACCAGACTAAATTTCCTTCTGCTATTTTATCTAAATCTTCTTCCATAGATGCAGTATAATGTACATTTATTAGGCTTGAAAAAAATTCTTGTAATTTATCAGTTACTTTTATACCTGTATCAGTAGGATAGAATTTTTTATCTTTAATTGTGACATATTTTCTTTCTTTTAATACACTTATAATTTTAGCATATGTACTAGGTCTTCCTATACCAAGACGTTCTAATTCTGCTATTAACTTGGCTTCTGTAAATCTTGGCTTTGGTTCTGTAAAATGTTCAAATTTATCTATTTTATTACAAATAATAACTTTTGATTTGTAATTTGCAAAGTCAGGTAAAATTGCATCTTCTGTATCTTCATAATCTTTATATACTTTTAAGTATCCATCAAATACATATACTTGACCATTTGCTTTGAATAGATACCCTTTGTTTTCTAAATCTACTGTTGTTGCTTCAACTTTTGCATCTGCCATTAGTGAAGATAAAGTTCTTATATATATTAATGAATATAATTTGTATTCTTCTGGGGATAGATACTTTTTAATACTTTCTGGTGTTCTATTAATACTTGTAGGTCTAATTGCTTCATGTGCATCTTGTACATTTTCAGTTTTTTTACTAGTTTTAGCATAACCTACATATTCTTTTCCATAATTTGCTGCAATATACTTTTTAGTATCATTAACAAATAAATCAGAAAGTCTAATAGAATCCGTTCTCATATAAGAAATTAAACCTACTGTTTCACTTCCAATGTTGATTCCTTCATATAATTTTTGTGCTATCATCATTGTTTTACTAGCAGGATAATTAAGTCTATTTGATGCCATCTGAGTAAGTGTACTTGTTGTAAATGGTAATTTGCTTTGTTTATTTTTAAGTTTCTTTTCTACATTTTCTATATTAAATGCATTTGATAGTTTATTTAATATTTCATCTGCTTCTACTTTACTTTTAATTTCAATATCTTTTCCTTGATATTTTTTTAGTTCTGCTTTGAAATCTTTAAAATCTGCTTCAATTGTAAAGTATTGTTCTGGAACAAAAGCTTCAATTTCTCTTTCTCTATCAACTATTATTTTTAAAGCAACACTTTGAACTCTTCCAGCACTTTTACCATCTGTTTTTGATTGCATTAATCTACTTAATCTAAATCCTATAATTCTATCTAATATTCTTCTTGATTCTTGACTATGTACAAGTTGCATATCAATTTTTCTTGGAGACTTGAATGCTTCTTTTATTGCTGGTTCTGTGATTTCATTGAATACAACTCTTCCATAATTATCATCTTTAAGACCTAATGTTTCTTTTAAATGCCAACTAATTGCTTCTCCTTCTCTATCTGGATCGGTTGCAAGAATAACATTATCAGAAGAAGATGCTTCTTTTTTAAGTTCACTAACTAATTTACTTTTACCTTTCATTAAAATGTAATTAGGTTTAAATTTATCTTCAAGATCTACTCCAAGACCAAATTTACCTGTTGTAGCAAGATCACGAATGTGTCCTTTTGAAGATAATACTTTATAATCTTGTCCTAAGTATTTCTCTATTGTTTTACTTTTACTAGGGCTTTCAACTATAACTAAATTTTTCATATACTGTTCACCTTTTCTTTTTAATGTCTCCCTCTTAAATAATATTATAGATTTAATAAAAATTTGTCAAGTTTGAATTTTGTTGTAAAAATATAAAATTACAATAACTTAAAAAGCAAAATAATTTAATTTATTTCGCTTAATTCTTTATATTTTTTTCCTATTCTAAATATAGCATTTTCTACAAATTTTCTATCTTTATCTATAAGTTCTGCTACTTCTTTGTTATTAAGACCATTAAGTCTTAATTCAAATATTGTTTTTTCATTCTTACTTAATTTTTGTTTCATTTTTTCTATTAATTCTTGTCTTTCTTCTTCCTTAAATAAAAGATTAGTAGGATCACTATTAGTGTCATTAAATATTTCATAGTAATTATAATTAGTATCATCTATTAATTTATCAAGTGGAAAAGAATTATTTAATATTCTATTTTTCATTCTAAATGTTTGTCTCATAGCAGATATTAAATTACTTTTAATACAAGCATTAGCATAAGTATAAAATGTTACATCTTTATTTTGGTCAAATGTATTTATCGCGTGTATTAAACCGATTAATCCTTCTTGATAAAGATCAGATATTTCCATACCAACAATATTGTATTCTTTTAAATATTCTTTTAATGTAGCAAGTATACAATTCTTATATTTTTCTACTAAAATATTTGCTGCTTCTTCATTATTTTCAGCACATAAATATACTAGTTCATTATCATTCATTGTTTTGTATTTCATATTTCACCTATTTATATTTCATCATTTCATAAATTAATATTCCACTTGCTACACTAGCATTTAATGAATTTATTTTACCTTTCATTGGAAGAGATATTATTTCATCACAAGAAGATGATACTATTTGTTTAAGTCCATGTCCTTCACTACCAATAATTAAACATGTTTTACCATCATATTTAATACTTTTATAGTCTTTTCCTTTTGCATCACTTCCATAAACCCAATAACCTAAGTCTTTTAATTTACGAATAGTATTTGAAAGATTTGTGACCTCTACTATTTTTGTATAACTTAGTGCACCACTAGATGTTTTATAAACTGTACTATTAACACTTACACTTCTATTTTTAGGAATAATTATATAATCTACTCCTGCACATTCACAAGTTCTAATAATAGCACCAAAATTATGTGGATCTTCTATTGAATCTAACATAACTATAAAATTAGATTCATTATCTTTTTCTATATCATTAATTGTTAAATAATTATATTCTTCAATGTCTGCTGCAATACCTTGATTTGTACTACTACCACACATTTTATCTAGTTTATTTTTATCCATATGAAATTTCTTTAAATTCTTTTTATTAATTTTATTTAATAAATTTTCATCTTTAAAATTATTATCTAAAAATATTTTATAAATTTTAATATTATTGTTTAATATTTCATTTATAACATTTTTTCCATATACTAGCATAACACCCTCCACACTCAACAAAATAATTTTATCAAAACAATAATTAAACTTCAATAATATTTTTATATCATTTATAGATTATTTTTATATATAATATTAATTTTAAAATGACTTATTTATGTTCTATTTCTTCTAACATTTTTTCTTTTATTTTATCTATATCAGAGAAAAATACTATAATACCTCTAGAATGCAACTTCATTAAATTTTGAAAATTTTTAAGAATAATTTTTTCTAATTTTTCAGGAACTCTTGCTGGTTTTCCATCTACTGTGTGTATGTGATCTATATATTTTTCAAGTGTTGGAAAAGCATTTTGCAATAATATTGCGGAATTTTTATCAAAGATTTTTTCAATTAATATTGTATTACAAAAGCCATATTTTTCTATCTTCTTATTAACTATTTTTTTATATTTATCAATTTTAGAACTAATTGGAATAAACCATAAAATATTTTTATCTTTAATTGTAAAATATGTTGGTCTTTTTTGACCTTTTTCATGGTTTTGCATTAAATTTTCATCATTAACGACATCAAAATATTCATCTTTTATGTGATATAAATAACCTGTTTTTATTTTCATTGTCATCAACTCCATAAAAAGTATAACATAAAGGAAAAGAAAACTCCATCATAAGATGAAGTTATCTACATTTTCAACCGGGATCATTTATTACTCGCGATGCCACCCGGAAGCGAGAAACATTGTCGACCGAGATTATTTATTACTCGCATGCCACTCGGAAGCGAGAAACATTTTCACACTTTTTCAAGTGCAATATAAGTATACTATATTTTTATAAAAATGTCAAATAGTACACATTAATAGTATATACAAATTATCAAAAAACTTTCTATTTATTTTCTTGCTCACGTATAGCGGCTTGAGCAGCAGCAAGTCTTGCTATTGGTACTCTAAATGGACTACATGATACATAAGTAAGTCCCATTCTATGACAGAAGTCAACAGAAGATGGATCTCCTCCATGTTCACCACAAATACCAAGTTTAATATCCGCTCTTACACTCTTACCTTTTTCAACAGCAATTTTTATAAGTTCTCCAACACCCTCTTCATCAATTCTTGCAAATGGATCACTTTCTAAAATTTGTTTATCATAATAATCTTTTAAGAATTTACCAGCATCATCTCTTGAAAAACCAAATGTCATTTGAGTTAAATCGTTTGTTCCAAATGAGAAAAATTCTGCTTCCTCTGCTATTTTATCAGCAGTAATCGCAGCCCTTGGTATTTCAATCATTGTACCAATTTTATATTTTAATTTATAATTCTTTTCTTCAAATACTTCTTTAATAGTATCTTCTACTATATTTTTAACATATGAAAGTTCTTTTACTTCACCAACAAGTGGAATCATAATTTCTGGTTCTACATGAATACCTGATTTATCAACATTAATTGCTGCTTCCATAACTGCTCTTGTTTGCATTTTAGCAATTTCTGGATAAGTAACATCTAGTCTACAACCTCTATGTCCCATCATTGGATTAAATTCATGAAGTGAAGATATTTTATCTTTTAATTCTTCAAAACTTACTCCAAGTTCTTTTGCAAGTGGTTTAATTTCTTCATCTGTATGTGGTACAAATTCATGAAGAGGTGGATCTAAAAATCTTATAGTTACAGGATATCCTTTCATAACTTTATAAAGTTCTTCAAAATCTCCTCTTTGCATTGGAAGTAATTTTGCAAGAGCCTTCTCTCTTTGTTCAACTGTTTCTGATACTATCATTTGACGAATTGCAAATATTCTTTCCTCTTCAAAGAACATATGCTCTGTTCTACAAAGTCCAATACCCTCTGCACCAAATTTTACTGCTTGTAACGCGTCTTTTGGAGTATCAGCATTAGTTCTTACACCTAACTTACGAGTTTCATCTGCCCATTTCATAAATGTTTCAAAGTCACCACTTATTTCTGGTTCAACAGTTTTAATCTTTTCACCATAAACATTTCCTGTACTTCCATCTATTGAAATGTAATCTCCTTCTTTAAATACTTTTCCATCTTTTGTAGTTATAGTTTTATTTTCTTCATTAATTATAAGTTCTCCACATCCAGATACACAACATCTACCCATTCCACGAGCAACAACTGCAGCATGAGATGTCATACCACCACGAATTGTTAAAATTCCACGTGCTAAATTCATACCTTCAATATCCTCAGGTGATGTTTCAAGTCTTACTAAAATTGTATCTTCTCCTCTTTTAGCAGCCTCTGTTACTTCTTCTGCTGTAAAGTAAATTTTACCACATCCAGCACCAGGAGATGCAGCAAGTCCACTTGCAATAGGAGTTGCTTTCTTTAAAGCATCACTATCAAAATTTGGATGAAGTAGTTGATCTAATAATTTAGGTTCAACTTTCATAAGTGCTTCTTCCTTAGTAATCATTTTTTCTTTTACCATATCAACTGCTATTTTTAATGCAGAAGCAGCAGTTCTTTTACCATTACGAGTTTGAAGCATAAATAATTTACCTTTTTCAATAGTAAATTCCATATCTTGCATATCTTTATAATGACTTTCTAATATTTCACAAGTTTTTACAAATTCTTTATATACATCTGGCATTACTTCTTTTAATGTTTCAATACTTTGTGGAGTTCTAACACCAGCAACAACATCTTCTCCTTGTGCATTCATTAAATATTCTCCAAAAAGTTTCTTTTCTCCTGTTGCAGGGTTTCTAGTAAATGCAACACCTGTTCCAGAGTCATCTCCCATATTTCCATAAACCATTTCTTGTACATTAACAGCTGTTCCCCAACTAGATGGAATATCATTCATTTTTCTATAATAAATTGCTCTTTCATTATTCCAACTTCTAAATACTGCAGTTACTGCTTCAATTAATTGTTCTTTTGGATCTTGTGGAAAATCTACACCAGATAATTCTTTATATACATCTTTAAATTTCATAGTAAGAGTATACATATCATTTTCATCTAAATCTGTATCAAATTTTGCACCTTTTTCTTCTTTATATTTATCTAAAATTCTTTCAAATGAATTTTTAGAGTATCCTTTAACAACATCTGCAAACATCATAATGAATCTTCTATATGAATCATATACAAATCTTTTATTATTTGTGATTTTTGCAAAACTTTCTGCTACTTCATCATTTAAACCTAAATTTAGAACAGTATCCATCATACCTGGCATACTTGCTCTTGCTCCACTTCTTACTGATACTAATAATGGATTTTTTAAGTCACCCATTTTTTTACCTGTGATACTCTCTAATTCACTTAAATTTTTGTAAATCTCATCTACTATTTCTTTACTAATTTTTTCATGTGAATTATAGTATTCTGTACATGCATCAGTAGTAACTGTAAATCCTCTTGGAACAGGTAAACCAATACTAGTCATTTCAGCAAGATTAGCACCTTTTCCACCAAGAAGATTTCTCATATCTTTGTTTCCTTCACTAAACATATAAACATATTTCATATATCTTCTTCCTTTCTATTACCTGACTAATTTATTTTAACATATATTTTTTTATTAATATAGTTTTATTTTAAAAAAATTAGTTACATTCAGGAACTGTTTTACTTTCATCATAAACTTCACTTTTATATAATTTGTCACTATCGCTAACTCCTATGTCATCTACTTTAATAGGAGCATTTTTATTTACATTTAATATGTAATTTCCATCACTAACTGTAAAATTAATTAATTCCTCACTTTGATTAAATTCAGCATAATACATAAACTCTTTACCTTCTAAATCTAATTTAAATATTTTACTATCAATACATTTATTACCATTAGACATGTCTATTGCTTTACCATAAATAACACTTGCATTTCTAAGTGCACCTTGTACTTCTGTTATAAATATTCTTTCTTTTGAATTTCTATAAATCTTTAAAACATTTGGTACTGCAAAAACAACAAGTATTGCTAAGATTGCTATTACTGCTAGTAATTCTACTAATGTAAATCCTTTTTTCATAATTTCAATTCACCTCTTATATTATTACCTTTCATATATTATTATAATTCAACTCTATTAATATTACAAACTAAATAATTAAATTTGTGATATAATTTTTATGGGTGATACGAATGTCTAATGGAATAGATATTGTATATATAAAAAGATTTGAAAACCTTATAAATAATGAAAACTTTTTAAATAAATGTTTTACTACTAATGAAATTCAATATATTAATTCTAAAAATATACATAAGTTAGAAACTATTGCTGGAATATATGCTAGTAAAGAAGCATTTTTAAAGTCTATTAAAAAAGGTATTAATGATTATAGTGTAAAAGATATAGAAATTTTACATAATAAAAATAGTGATCCATATATTATTCTTCATAATGAAATAAAAAAAGATATAGAATATACTAGTATTTCACTTTCTATATCTCATGATAATGATTATGCTATAGCATCAGTTATAATTTTATTTTAAACTTTCTATATAATATTTATATGCTTCATTCCAATTGTTATATTTTTTATCATTTCTATGGTCTTTTAAAATACCATATTTTTTTATATATTCTCCAATAAAATTAGTTGCCTTTATGGCGCCACTATAATTTAAATGTCCACCACCATCTCTTGATTCAGTTTTCCAATCAATATTTAATAAATCTTGATTTTTATTAAAATCTATAAATTCTATATTATACTTTTTTGCTAACTCTGATGCTTCTTCACTTTTAGAATAAGTCCATCTTCTCATATTTGGAAAACTTACAAGTAATAGTTTAATATCATTTTCATTACATAAATCTACTATTTTTTCAAAATATTCTGCATTTTCATCTGAAATAACATACTTTTTTGTATTTGCATGCATATAATTAAAATTTGTTCCAGGTTTAGTTTTATTAATATATTTAAATCCTTTAAAAATATTTTCTTTTGTAAAATTACTATTTGTATTTATAAAACTAAATAAATATTTTTTCCAATTATTATGATGATGAAATAAAGAAAGATAATTTTCTATTTTTGTAAATTTATAATACCATGGTACTTTTTTAGGATTCCTAAAAAGTACATCTGCTTCCATTATAACAACTTTTGGTTTTTGAGTTTCAACTCCATACTTTAATTCTTTATAAGTATCACTAATTACTTGGGCAGCACTAGCACAATCAAATGAAGTAAATCCATAATTTTTCCATAAAATCATAGGTGAAATAGATGAATAAATTAAACTATCTCCTATGGCTATTACATCAATAGTATTTTTTTCTTCACTTAATATTTCATTGTTTGATACAACATTAATACCATATTTTTTTACATTTTCTTTATTAGTTAATAATACGTATGATAATATTCCCAATAATACTAATAAAATGAACATAAATATAATACTTTTAAATACATTATTCATTATATTTTTCATATCTACTCACCTAAAAATCTGCATATATTGGTTCAACAGGAGCATACCCTGGTCCATAAGCACCAAATATAATTATTCCAATTATTAAAGCATAATATATTATCCATCTAATTACTATATGCTTTTTACTTAACTCTTCTCTTACATTCATATTTTTCTCTTTTAATATACTAATTACTAAAACTATAATTAATGCAAATACTAAAACTATATAATCTTTTATATCTAGACCTATACTAAAATTAGTATTAGTAATATTGAAGTTTAAGAAAATTCTCTTTAACATACCAAATGCTACTGTTAAATTTTTGGCTCTAAATATTAATTCACCAATAAATACAAGTATTGATGTTTTAATTATTTGTAAAAATTTATATATTTTTGTATTTCTAGATATTTTTAATTTATCACAAGTTTTAATTATTAATGGCTCAAATATATTACCAAGAAGTATTAAAATAAAATGATAATATCCAAATAGCATATAAGTAAATCCTGCTCCATGCCATAACCCATTTAATGTCCATACTGCAAATAACGCGATAGCACCCATTGTTAATGATGAAAATCTTACACTTACTTTATTTCTTAAAAATGTAGATAATTTTTTTACAGGTTTTGATAATGATACAGGATAAAATATATAATTTTTGAACCATAATCCAAGTGTTATATGCCATCTTGACCAAAATTCTGATATATTTTTTGAAAAGAATGGTTGTCTAAAATTCTCAGGTAATTTAATACCAAATATTTCAGCAGAACCATTTACTACATCCATAGTACCAGAAAACTCCATATATAATAATATTGTATAGAATATAGCACCTAAAAATATAGTAGAACCACTATAATTCATATAACTTTTAAATATAATTTTTACAAATTGATTTAATCTATCAGCAATTACTAATTTTTTAAATAAACCATATAAAATTCTTTGACATCCAAAACAAAAATTATGATAAGTAACGCTACTCTTTTTATCAAATTCATTTTTTACATCTGCGTACGAAGCTATTGGACCTTCAAGTATAATTGGAAAGAAAGATAAATAAAGCATTATTTTTATTATATTTCTTTCTGCTTCTTCTTTTTCATTATATACATCTATTACGTATGATAAAGCACGTAAAGTATAAAAAGATATTCCCATTGGAGCAATTATCTTTAATATTTTTAAATCACTGCTAAAAATAATATTAATTATTTCTTTGAAGAAATTTAAATACTTAAAGTAAAATAAAAATGCAACATTAAAAAGAATAGTTAATATAAGTATTATTCTCTTTTTAGATTTATATTTTTCTTTAATTATTTTCTTTTCTTCTTTTGATACTTTTTCTATTTCTTTATTTCTTTTTAAATCAAGTTTATTCATAAGTAGTGCAGAAAAATAAATAGAAAGTGTTGATAAAAGTAAAAATACTACTAATTTTTTACTTACTTTTATAAACAGAGCATAACTTGCAAGAAGTAATAGTAAATTTCTTAATTTTTTAGGTGTAAAAATATATACTACTACTATTGTAAGTAAAAATATTATTAAGTATTTTAATGAAAAATATGACATTAGTTATCGTCTTCTAATCTTTCAATTAATTTCCATATTTTTTTAGCAGAATTAAAGTTATCTGGAATTATTTCAACAGTAGGAATCATTACATCAAAATTTTCCTCTATTTCACTAATTAAAGCAAGTATAGTAAGAGAATCTAAATGTCTTCCATCTACTAAATCTTCACAAGTCTTATAATCAACTTCTGGATTTAACCCTTCTAATATTTCAATTAATTTTTCCATATGTCTTCACTCCTTTATATCTCATTTGGAAAATTCATTTCACTTGTTTTTATATTTGTTCTAACTAATTTATAATTATTATTTTCTTTTATAACTACTTTTGGTAAGTCTCTACTTAAAAATAAACTAATTCCCTCTGTACTTGAATAAGCACCTGTATTTTTAAATATAAATACATCATTTATGCTTAACTTTCTAGTTTTAATATTTTTAACTAGGAAATCATTTATAGTACAAAGTGAACCACAAATGTTGTACACATCTTCCTCTAATTCTTTTTTAGGTAATATTTCATAATGAGGTATTTTCATTGCCATAGTTTGACCATAATATACTAAATGATTAATACCACCATCTACTATAACGTAATTACCATATTTATTTGTTTTTATATCTACTACACTAGTTAAATAACTTCCACAAGAAGATGCAATACTTCTTCCTATTTCAAGTGTTACTTTTTGATTTTTAATTTTATCTAATATATTTTTAACATTATCTAAAAATTCATCTTCATTAAATTCATCATCTTGATAATAGTAAACAGGTAGCCCTATTCCATACTCTATTTCTTCAATATTTATATTAAATTCATCTTCAATATTTTTTGTAAATTCTATTAAATAATCTATTTCTTTTTCAATTCGATTAATTGATTTCTTTTGTGTACCTGAAAAGTATTCAATTCCATCAAATAGTAAATAATTTTTATCTATATTTTTAAGTATGTATTTAAAGTCTTCTTCGCTTACACCAAATTGATTACCACTTGTAAGTCTTATTAATACATGTATTTGTTTATTATATTTTTTAGATAAATTTGATAATAATTCAAATTGAGTAATTGATTCTATTGTATATTTTAATATATCATAATTTTTAATCATGTTTTCAATTGCAGACTCGTCTTTATTAACACCAGATATAACCATTTTATTATGACTTATATTAAGTTTATTTACTATATCAAATTCACCAGCACTACATATTTCATATCTTGATATATAGTTTTCTATATATTTTGGTATAAATGTATTTGCTTTTACTGCGAATACTAAATCATATTTATTTGATAGTTTATCTTGTAAATATTTAACTCTATTTATTAAAGTATCTATATCATATACATAAGTAGGTGTTTTATATTCTTTAATTATTTTTTCATAATCTATCATTTATACACCTCCATTAATTTTTTTCTATCAATTTTACCATTTTTAGTTAATGGAAATTCATCTAAATTTATAAGTTTTGTTGGTACCATATATACAGGAAGTGTTTCTTTTAGTTTGATACTTAAATCTTTTTTATCTATATTTCCTATGTAAAAACCATATAATTTTGATTTTTCTTCATCAAATATTACACATCCACGATTAACTTCATCAATATCCATCATTGATTTTTCTATTTCTTCTAGTTCAATTCTGTGACCTAAATATTTAATTTGAAAGTCTTTTCTTCCATTAAACATCATTTCACCTAAGTTATTATAATAACCTAAGTCTCCTGTTCTATATATTGTTTCTCTGTAATATGTATTATTTGGATTTTTAGTAAAATGTTCTTGTGTTACACTTTCATTATTATAGTATCCAAGCCCTACACAAGTTCCTGATACACATATTTCTCCTACTTCATCTTTATTTGTTATTATTTCATTATTTTCATTTAGTAGAAATACTCTTTCATTTTTAAAAGGCACTCCAACAGGTAATTTATCTTTGTATTCTCTTTTTCTATCAACTATATGGTAAAGACAATTACAAGTTATTTCAGTTGGTCCATATACATTTACAAATGTAGTTTTTGGTAATTTATTCATCCACATATTTAAATGTTTTAATGGCATAACTTCTCCACTAAATAATATTTTTTTAATACTTTTTGGTACTTTATAATCAAGTCCATGAAATGTTGTAATTAAACATAATGCAGATACTGCCCAAGTCATTGTTGTAACTTTATTATCACATAAATAATCTAAAAGTAATGATGGATTTGAAAAATATTTTTTAGGTACAATTAAAAGTGTAGCACCTACTTTTAAACTTGAATATATGTCTTTTACTGATACATCAAAATCAAATGGTGCTTGATTTGCAATTATATCATTTTTATTAAATTTGAATATTTTTGTAAATTCATCTATAAAATCAATTACACTTTTATGTGATATTACTACTCCTTTTGGAACACCTGTGGAACCTGATGTGAAATTTACATATAAAGGGTCAATATCAATATGATTAAGCGATGATTTATTAAGTATATCTAAATTTATTTTTTCTTTTTTTAATTCATTAATATTTTTAACTTCTAAATCTTTAAAATATGTTTTTGCTAAATTTTCATTTTCATTATCTGTAATTACTAATTTAGAATTAATAGTAGATTTAATATGTTCTATTCTAACACTTGGAAGTTCTGGATTTATTAATGTATAAAAGCAACCTGCATAGGCACAACCTAAAAATGAAATTAATGCATCTATTCCTTTATCCATAAATATTATTATAGGTTCATTAAATATTTTACTTCCTATAAAAGTTCCAACTACTTGTGACTTGTTTCTTAATTCTTCATAAGTTATTTTTTTGTTTTCTTCGATTACTGCTATTTTATCACTATATTTTTTACATGAATTTTCTAAATATTCTACAACGTTATACATTTTATTGACCTCTTTATTATATTTAACTCATTAAAATAATTATACAACCTTTTAATTTTGTATACAATAAAATATGAAAAATTTGTGTAAAATTAATGAAATAAAAAATAAAAATTTACAATCTACATAAATTTTTATTTAAATAGCATCTATTTTTTTATATCTTTATCTTTAATAAGTCTTCCATTAAAACATAATTCTTTTCTTTTATCATTATATAAACCAGAAACTATTTCAAAGAGGCGCCAATCATATTTATTTATAAAAAACTTAAACATTTCCAATTTATAATCAGGAATTGTTATAAATGGTTTTGTTGTTCCTAACCATTTCATTGATTCTTCAAGAATAGATTTTCCTACTTTTGAATTTCTATATTTATCTAAAACAAATAATGTACATATTTTTTTCTCGTTTTTAGTATTTTTTAAACTAGACATAGCAATTATTTCATCTTGATTTAAAGGATTTCTAACAAATAATATATTTCTATTATTACTATTTATTGTTTGAGGTAATTGTTTATTAAAATACCAATCTTTATAATTAGGATAATCTTTACAAATAAAATCAGTTATCATATAAATTTTAGTAGCAAGGATCATTAATTCACCTTCACTTATATTACCAATATAATCTTTTAAACTTTCTATATTAATCATGCTTATCTCCAATTTTTATTAATAATATCACTTTTTATTATATTTATCAATTTATAAATTAAAAAAACTAGATATATAATCTAGTAATAATCATTTGGTAGCGACGGGGGGACTTGAACCCTCGACCTCCTGGGTATGAACCAGATGCTCTAGCCAACTGAGCTACATCGCCATTTGAATTACAAGGTTAATTATATCAAAATTGAATTTAATAATCAACAATTTTTTAATAATTCACTAAATAAAAAGTTAATTTCCCAATATTTTATGAACGGGAAGTTACATTTATAAATAACTTGTATATTTAAAT
>CANRJN010000017.1 GCA_947630945.1 uncultured Bacilli bacterium
TAAGGCTCATTTAAAAATGTAGGATTTCCTACATAATTATATGACCCAAATATTACATTTTTATATTGACTTTAACAAACATTAAATACTAGATATCTATTTCTATTTTTATATTCACTACTTAATATATAATTATTTACAGATTTTATTCCTTCTTTATATTCTACTAATTCTGCCTTTATACACATTGGCATTATTGCCACCATTATTAGGCATATATATATATATATTACGAGACACTTTCTTCATTACTATCACCTACTATAAAAATACTATCATTTTTTTATTTCTTTTTCAATAATTTTAATTAAAAAGAGAGATTAGTTTTTATTTAAAATTTCTAATCTCTTTATTTCTTTTTCTAAATCTTCTCTTTCTTTATTAACTATTTCTTTTGGTGCTTTATTAACATAATTTTCATTAGATAATAATTTTTTACGTCTTTCAATAGAACTCATTAATTTTTGTTTTTCTTCTTCTACTTTCTTTAATTCTTCAAGGGTATTTGATGAATTATCAAAATAAATATCTAATTTTAAATTATAAAGTTCAATAGTTAATTTATCTTTATATTTACTCTTTTCTACTATTTTATCAGTTATTTTTAACATTTTATTTAAAAGTTCATTATTATTATAATCAATTATTTCAAATTCACTAGACACTTTATTTTCTACTTTTTTATTTCTAAATAAAGTTACATATTCAAGTAAATTATCTATTTCTAATTCTTCTTTCTTAAATATTTGTTTTTTATTATATTTAGGATATTCTGTAAATAATAATACATCTTTTTCTTTAACAGGTAAATTTGAGTAAATTTCTTCTGTTACAAATGGCATAAATGGATGCATCATTTTAACTATACAAGTAAGAGTATATAAAAGTGTTGAATAAGTACTATCATTTTCACTAAATTTAGACATTTCTATATATTTATCGCAAAAGTCTTCCCATATAAATGAGTATAGTGTACTTCCTGCATTATTAAATTCATATTTATCCATATATTTAGTTACTTTTTTAATTACTTCATTTAATTTAGTTAGTATCCATTTATCAATATCATTTAGATTTTCTAATTTATAATTTTTAGTATCAAAATTTTCTAATTTCATAAGTACAAATCTTGATGCATTCCATAATTTATTGATAAAGTTCCAAGTAGATGATACTTTTTCAGTATCAAATCTAATATCCATTCCCATCGCAGATGTTGTTGTTAAATAGTATCTTAACGCGTCAGTTCCATACTTCTCTACCATATCCATAGGATCTATTCCATTACCAAGACTTTTAGACATTTTTTTGCCATTTTTATCTCTAATAAGTCCATGAATTACACAATCTTTAAATGGACAAGAATTCATTTGTTTTAATGATGAAAATGCCATTCTTGCTACCCAGAAGAATATAATATCATATGCTGTTACTAAAACATCTGTTGGAAAATATCTTTCTAAATCTTCTGTATTATGTGGCCAACCAAGAGTACTAAATGGCCATAGAGCACTACTAAACCATGTATCTAATACATCATTATCTTGTACCCATCCATCTTCCTTTGGTGCAACGTGACCTACATATATTTCTTCTCCTTTATACCATGCAGGAATTCTATGTCCCCACCATAATTGTCTTGAAATACACCAATCATGACAGTCTTCCATCCAATGATTTAATATTTTTTCAAATCTTTTTGGAAAGAAATTAATTTTATTATCTGTACCTTTTTGTGCATTAAGTAAGTCTTCACTCATAGATTTCATATTAACAAACCATTGTTTTGATAAATATGGTTCTACTACTGCATCTGTTCTTTCAGAATGTCCTACACTGTGAGTCATCTTTTCTATATCAATAAGTAGCCCAGATTCTTCTAAATCTTTAATAAGTTCACTTCTGCACTCTTCACGAGTCATTCCATTATATTTACCTGTAAGCTCGTTCATAGTTGCATCTTCATTCATAATTACGATTCTCTCTAAATTATGTCTTTCTCCTACTTCAAAGTCATTAGGGTCATGTGCAGGAGTTATTTTAACACAACCTGTTCCAAACTCTGGATCTGCATGTTCATCTGCAATTATTGGAATTAATTTATTCATAACTGGAAGAACTACATTTTTACCTATTAAATGTTTATATCTTTCATCATTTGGGTTTACTGCTACTGCTGTATCTCCAAATAACGTTTCAGGTCTTGTTGTTGCTATATCTAAGTAATCGTTAGTACCTTCAATAAAATATTTAATATGATAAAAAGCACCTGGATCATCTTTATAAACAACTTCTTCATTTGAAAGAGCAGTTTTAGCAACAGGATCCCAATTTATAATTTTCTCTCCCCTATAAATTAATCCTTCATTATAAAGTTTTACAAATACCTCTGTTACTGCTTCATTAAGACCTTCATCTAATGTAAATCTTTCTTTTGAATAATCGACTGCAAGACCTAATGTTTTCCATTGTTCATGGATATTACTTCTATGTTCTTCTGTCCATTTCCAACATTCTTTTAAGAAGTCTTCACGTCCTAGTTCATATTTATCAATACCATTTTTCTTTAATCTATTAACAACTTTTGCTTCTGTTGCTATTGCTGCATGATCCATACCAGGAAGCCACAAAGTATCAAAACCTTTCATTTTCTTATATCTTATAATAGCATCTTGAATAGAACCATTAAGAGCATGTCCTAAATGTAAATTACCTGTAACATTTGGTGGTGGTATTACAATACAAAACGGATCTTTACTTTTATCTCCTGAATCAAAGGCATGAGATTTAATCCAAAAATCATATTTTCCTTCTTCTACTTCTTTATGATTATATTTTTTATCTAACATATTAATCCTTCTTTCTTAAATACCTTTTTGCCTCTTCTATATATGGTTTAAATAATTCTTTATTTTTAGTATAACTAAGTATTTTATCTAAATATTTTTCTCTTAATATTCTTTTTTTAGAATAATCATAATTTAAATCAAATATCATCGCGATAAGCATTAATAAGTGATCATTTTTATTTTTAACACTAGATTTTAATACTTGTATATTTTTAAAAAATTCATCATGTACTTCATCACTAATTTCTTCTTCCTCAGTTTCAACTTTTAAGAGTTTATTTGTTGAAAAAGCATATAGAATATCTAATTTATCAGCATCTCTTACAATTTTAGAATGTAAATTTTCACGAATACTTAATTCATTACTAGGAAGCGCATATTTATTATGATAATAAATTGCTTTTTTAACTATTTCTAAATCATCTTTTTTAACTTTAAAATTATCTATTAAATTTTCATCAAATAATATTTTAACTCCTTCATCTGCATGATCATATATTTCATTATCTTCAAATGTTTTATATAGTGTCCATTGCTTAAATCTAGCAATATCATGAAGAAGAGCAATTAAAGATGCAAGATCTCTTTCTTCTGTATCTAAATTAATACTTCTACATATTTCTTCTGCTTGATGAACGACTCTATAAGTATGATTATATTTATATGCTATCATTTCTTCATTTAAATCAAACCCCATAGCATAATCATCAAAAGCATCATAATTTTCATCCATAGTTTCCTCCAAAATAAAAAGGATGGATAAGGAGTCAAAAATGACGTTACCATCCTAAATTTCACTTAATTTACTATAACGTGTCTCACGTAATATTCTACTTAATTTCAAATATTAAACTCACAAGCTACCTTCATTTACTTCATTTAAGAAAGTTTTCACCAAATACTTTCATCTCTAATAAACTCTTGTAAATTACTCCTCTTGGTCTTTGTTTTTACAAGTTAAAGTATACAATATTTTAATCTACTTTGTCAATTATTTTATATAAGTACAAGACGTGTACCCATTTTTATATCAGTATTTTTAATAATTAAATTAACATCATACTTTTTACCTGTAGACTTACTATATATATTTGGACTATGTATTTTATAATATTCTTCAGTAAGTTCTGGTATAGATATCTTTAATATTGATATTAAATCATGTATTCTTCTATCAACAGGTACAAATAACTCATACTTTTTATCTATAATTGGTGCTTCTATTACTACAAAAACTCTAAAATCCATATTTAATCCTCCGTATAAAAATCTAGTACCTTAATAAGAATAGCATTACCTCTATCAACTTTATATCCAAAGTCATTATCAATTTGACTTCTTGTTTCTTTTGTATAAGTTGATGATTTAATTGTAAATTGTTCAGTAATACCAGATCCTATCCATATTGCATTATTTGCTTGAACACAATTTCTGAAAAAGTCTTCATACTCTAATGGTTTTATTTTACCAATAGAATCTGCAATAATAACTCTTGTATTCTTTTTATTTTTTAAATTACTAAATAATGTTTTAATTTGTCTTTGTGTACTATCATCAAAACCAAGCATAAATGCTTCAATACCATATATAATGAATATATTAATTTTATTAGTATCATTTTCACTTATATATTGTAATTTTTCTAATGCATCTTTATAATTTGTACCATAATAATTTTTGAAAGTAGCAGTATCTCTTATTGCTTCATTTGCATCTATCATATATAAATCTACATTATATATGTTTTGAAATACTTGACCAAGAGATGGTATAAATTTATCAAGTAGTGAAGTATCTTGTGCAGATATTAATGAAATTGGTGATTTCATAAAATCAAATGTTGATACTTCAAGTGAATTCTTTTGTATACCAATTGGTGTAGATTTAACACTTTGTAATCTATTAGATATATCTTGTATTCTAACATGTGTTGGTAAAATAGCAATTTTTTCTGCTTTCTTTTTAACTTTTTCATTTAATTGATTACAAATATTTTTAATAAATGTATTAATTTCATCCCATTTATATGGATATGCAGTTTGATATTCATAAATTGTTCCATCTATTTTTACAAGTCCTCTTCCTTCAATGTTAGATGGTACCATACCATGAGTTGAACCTAAAATACTTGTATAGTCATTTGGATCATTAAATTGTAAGCAGAATTGCTTATTGAAGTTTTGAGATGTTTTTCCTCTTACAGCATTAACCCCACTAGCACTAATTACAAATGATATACCATATTTTTCTCCTTCACGTGATAAAGAAGAAATAATATCTATATAGTCTTCATAATTTTCTGTTAATGCTTCATAGTTATTTATAAATATTATAAATTGAGGTAATGTTTTTCCACTATTTTTTATATATAAGTTATAGTTACCATTATAGTCTGCAAATAACTTTTTACGTCTTTCTAATTCCTTAGAAATTCTTCCAAATAAGTTATTTAATTTTTCTGAATCATTTATAAATACAACATCTCCTACTTGTGGAGCACTACTAAATGTACCAAACATTTCACTACCAAAGTCAATTATATAAATATTTATTTCATCAGATGTATGATTGATAATTAAACTATATATAATTGATGATAACATTATTTCTTTATTTGAAGATCCATATATTAATGTATTACCACCATTATTGAAATCTAATGTTAATAAATGTTGTTTTTGATTATTAGGGTCATCATATTCACCAATTACTGCTTCAATATTCCAAGGAGTTGAATTAAATGAATATTTTCTCATTAAATTAGTTACGAATATTTCTGCTGGTATCTTATCAAGCCATAATTTTTTAGCATATAGATTTTTACTTTTAGCAGATTCACAAATGTATCCAAGTACATTTGATAACTCTTCACCTTTTGATATACCCTCTTCTCTTTTAACTGTTTCTATATTTTTAATTGTATCTCCAATATTATTAATGAATGATATATCTCTATTAACAACTTTTGTTACTTTATCTTTTGGTATATATTTAGTTCCTGCATATGCTGCTTGACCTATTGCAAAAAAATCATTATAACCTACTTGTAAATAAAATCTACCTGCTTTTTTAAGAGTAACAGCATCTGGACATTTAATAACATCCATACTATCTGATTTTTCTTGTACTTTTAAACATACTTTAAATTTAGAGTTTGACCATATTTGATCATCTACTATACCACTTGGTTTTTGTGTTGCTAGAATCAAGTGAACTCCAAGTGAACGTCCTATACGAGCAGTACTTATTAACTCATCCATAAATTCAGTTTGTTGACTTTTAAGTTCTGCAAACTCATCACTTATTATAAATAAATGTGAAATTGGTTCTTTAATTAAACCTGCTCTATATAATTGTTGATACTTATATATATCTAATGTACTTTCATTTAATTTAAGTTTAACTTCATTAAATAATGTTTGTCTTCTTTTAAGTTCACTTTGAATTGAAGATAAACTTCTTTTAATTTCAGCAGTATCTAAGTTAGTTATAGTTCCTGCTAAGTGTGGAAGTCTTACTCCTGTTAGTTTATTTTCAAAAGCACCAGTTAGTCCTCCACCTTTATAGTCTATTAGTACAAAAGACACTTCTTCTGGACTAAAATTTAAACACATTGAAAGTATATATGTAATTATAAATTCTGATTTACCACTACCAGTCATACCTGCAATTAGTCCATGAGGTCCATGAAATTTTTCATGCAAATCAAGTGTAAATAATTCTCCATCTGCACGTACTCCAATTGGAACACTAAGACTATTAACAGGATCACTATTTTGCCATCTATCAAGTACATTTAATTGTTCTACTTTACCTACTTTATACATTTCTAAAAATCCAATTGAATTTTTAAGTTCATCAAAACTATTAGTGTATTTAATAGGAATATTAGATAATTTTTCACACATAAGACCTAAATTAATTTCATCAGTACTATCCATAGCAAATGTTTGTTGATTTTCTTTATTTAAATCATTTTTTAATATTGCTGATTTTTCACCATCTGCTGTTAAGAAATCATTACATTCATTTGGTAAATTAGATATACCATCATTTAATATAATTAATCCAAATCCTAAGTTTCTATCTTCTTTTAATATTTTATCGATTATTTCAATATTTTTATTTCTTTTAATATTATCAACTATTATTAAATAATATGGTTGTACATCTCTAAATGTAATATTATTTTCTACTAATTTATCATTATCATCAGTGTATTTTCTTGATGTAAATACTTGTTCTAAATAAAATGATAATTTTGTCATTTCTTCATATGTATTAGCAAAAAATCTAATATCTTTTTGATTACTCCAAGTATGAGGTAATATTTTAAAGTTTTCCCATATATCACTTGTTGTATCATTTATCATAAATACTAGTTTTAAATCATTGTAAGCATGATATGTTGATAATTGCAAAAGAATACTTTTAATCATTGATTCTTTATAAAATCTTTCACCAATTATTACAAGTTTATTCCTTTCTGTTAAATCAATAGTTACAGGACAAGAAACTACATCTTTTGCAGAATCAGCAATTTTATTTAATTCATCTTTAAGATTATCTTCAACCATAGAAAAGTCTTCCATAGAATAACTTAGTTTAACTTTTAGTGGCACTGTTCCTATTCCTAATCTAACATTTAAAAAGTCTTCACTACTAATTTGTCTTTCCCATAAGTTTCTTTTTTTACTTAAAATAATACTTTGTAAATCTTTTGGTTCTTTATAATTTTCTAATAAAATTTGTTGTTGATTATTTTTTAAGAAAATTATTTTATTTTGTTTTTCTTTTAAATATTCACTATATTTTTGTTGTCTTTCTTCTTCTTTTTGTTTTTGTCTTTTTTTATTGAATTTTCTCATTAATGATGGCCATAATATTGTAGATACTATCATGAGTATTGATATAATTATTGCTGGTAATGCTGATAACATTGATGATTTTCCATTCATTAAATTGATAACAGAAGTTGATACACTTACTGCTGATGTCATAGTCATTGTAATCATTGGACCTATTGTAAATAATAAAGGTGTATCATCACTCTCTACTTTTCCAGGAGGACTATCTATTCTTAATTCTTCCTCTATAAGTGAAGTTGTAAATCTTGGTTGTCTTGAATAATAATCATTTTCAGTATATAAAGTGGCATTATCATCTTCAACAGTTTGAATTAAATTATCATTACTTTCAGGTAACTCTTTTTTAACAATAAAATCACTATTAATTCTTAAAATAGAAAATGGATCATTTATAATTAAATAATCACCTAATACTATTATTGTATAACCAAGTATAAATATCGAGTCTCCTGTCTCTAATGATTTTGCTTGATATCTTGTTCCATTTATATAAATTCCATATTTATTATCTACTGCTCTTATATGAAAACCTTTTTCATTTTTTATAAGAATAGCATGTGAATCTGCTATAAACTCATTATCAATTATAATATTTTGACTTCTTCCTTCACCAATTGTATATTCACCATTTTCAACAACTGCATAAGATGTAAATGTAGGATCATTTTCTTTATAAACATATATTAATGCTGATGTAATTTTATTTTCTTCATTTATTTTAATGTGATAAAATCTATTTAATGAAAGTTCTTGATATTTTATTCTTTTTTTATCAAATTCTAAATAACATACGTCATTACTTAATAAAACCCATTTACCATTATTTTTTTCAACAGATATTAAATCTCTTTGATTATTAAACGCATCAAAGTCTTTTAACCAATATGTGCTTATATTGTCATTTGGAAATTCATATTTATATAATTTTTCAGGTTTTATAAGTACAATTTGCATCTTTTAATCCTTTCTATTCTTTTTTTATTTCTTTTTCTTTTTCATTTTCTTTTCTATATTCATCTTTTAATTCTTTTTCTATATTATCTTTCTGTATATTTAAATTTTTTATTTCTTTTATTATATTTTCTTTTTTTTCTTCTGTTGAATCAGTAGCAATATTTATATTATTGTTATTATCATTTTCAATAGAATCTAATATATTATTTATATTTTTACCTTTAATTGATTTTCTAATTGAATCAATACATTTTGATATACTTTTATTAATAGATACGTATTTTTCTTGAACATCATCAAGTTCTTTTAATGTAGCCTTTTTTTCATCTATACGATCTTCTATATTAATAATTTCTCTTTTCTTTTGATAAATTATTTTATTATCTGCAATTTTATCATCCATAATTATCTCCTACTATTCTAATTAATTATAACATGAAAAAAAGAATATATAAAGAAAATTATTGTAATTTAATAATTTTATCAATTATTTTTATTTAGCAATCCACTTATTTACTATAATAAAATTAATTGATCTTTTATATAAAGAAAATTTTGTATTTTTTTACTGATTTAATTAATATTAATTATCAAAATATCTTTCTAATACTGCTATTACTCTTACTATTTCATCTTGATATTCTCTAAAATGTTCATTTATAAATTTATAATTTTTATTTTTAATATTTATTTCTTGATCTTTTGACATTTCATATAATTTATTTAGACCATAATAATTACTATATTTTTTTAATTCACTAGTTACTTTTAAATAACCTACTATATCATTTGATGCTTTACATTCTATTATTTTATTAAATTGTGATTTTAGATTAGAATAAAATTCTTGAAGTTTTTCATCATAAGTTTTACTATCACCTATAATATCAATTCCAGATTTAGCATCTATTCCATTAACATCTAAAAATTCAAGTGTATGATAATTTGTTTTTTCAGTTTCATCTTGCATATAAACACCTCTTTACTCTATAAATAATTTAACACAAAATATAAATTTTATCAATCAAAAAAGTGCCTTTTTTAAAGACACTAATTTTGAAATTGAGAATTATAAAGTTCTGCATAAAATCCATTTTTCTTTAATAATTCTTCATGACTTCCTTGTTCTATAATATTTCCATCTTTCATAACTAATATCAAATCTGCATTTTTAATTGTAGAAAGTCTATGTGCAATTATAAAAGAAGTTCTTTTTTCTGTTAATTTATCCATTGCTTTTTGAACAAGTTCTTCTGTTCTAGTATCAACAGATGATGTTGCTTCATCTAAAATTAAGAATGGCGCATTTTCTATCATACCTCTTGCAATAGTTAGAAGTTGTTTTTGTCCTGCTGAAATTGATTCATTATCTTCTATTCTATAATCAAGTGAATTTGGAAGTGTTTTAACAAAATGATCTATTCCAACAACTTTTAATGCTTCCCAAACTTTTGAATCTTTTACTCTACTTTTATTAAATTTAAGATTTTCTCTTATAGTTCCATTAAATAGCCAAGTATCTTGAAGTACCATGATAAATAATTCATGTATATTTTCACGTGTAAGTTCATTAATTGATACTCCATCTATTTTAATATCTCCACTATTTATTTCATAAAATTTCATAAGTAGATTAACAATAGTAGTTTTACCAGCACCCGTAGGACCTACAATTGCTATTTTTTCTCCTGGTTTTACTTTACAATTAAAATCTTTAATAATTACTTTATCTTCATTATAACCAAATTTAACATGGTCAAATTCAATACTACCTTTAACTTTATTTTTATCAAGTTTTTTAGTAATATTCTCTTCACTACTCATCTCTTCTGCTTCAATAAATTCAAATACTCTTTCACTAGCAGCAGTAGCAGATTGTAAATTAGTCATACTTTGTGCAATTTGAGATAATGGACCTGTAAATAATCTTACATACATTATGAAGGCAACAATTACTCCAAATGATATTTTATTATTAATTACAAGTATTGCACCAACTACACATACACAAACATAACCTAAGTTACCAATAAATCCCATCATAGGTTGCATTAAACCAGATAAGAATTGACTCATTTTATTACATTTATAAACACTATCATTATATTCTTCAAATTTTTCTTTTGCTTCACGACTACCATTATAAACTTTAACAACATTATGAGATGAATATATTTCTTCTATATGACCATTTAATTTACCAAGTTCTACTTGTCTTCTAATAAAATATTTTTGTGATTTTTTAATAATTTTACTCATGAATACAAATCCAATTAATGTTGATAATATTCCTGTTATAGCCATAATATAATTAGTTTTAAACATCATAATAATAGAACCTATAAATAAAGATAAACTAGATACAAGCATTCCTAAACTATTATGAAGAGAAATATTAATTGTATCAACATCATTTGTTACTCTTGATAATATATCTCCAAAACTATGATCATCAAAGAATTTGAGTGCAAGTTTATTTATTTTATTAATAATCTTTGTTCTTAATGATTTTGCAAATCTATTTGATGTTAAAACCATTAAATAATTTTGTGTATAATTAAATATTGCACTTAGTATATACATAATAACAAGTACTTTTGTAATATTTTTAATTTTATCCATATTCATTTTAGGTTTTAATAAATTATAAATATCATCTGGTAATAATTCTAAATCTTTATATGCATTTTCTATATCATTATCATTTAATTTAAACATTGCATTTAATAATATTAATTTATTTTCACGAGTTAATTCAATATTATCTACAATAGAATTATTTAAGAAAAGTAATTTTGTATTATCACTAAGAGATGATATTAATGTAATAATTTCATCTTTATTAGAAGTTTTTGCTTTTTCTATAAATTCTTGATATTTAATTGTCTCTTCTTCACTTAATGTTTTTAATTTATCAGAGTTTAATATAATATTATTACTTATATCATCTTGCACACTACTTATAAATATATTTAAGTTATCTTTATCAATAGCAATACCCTTAGATATTTCATCAGTTAGACTACTTAATTTATCAGGACCAATTATTGATAAAATACTACTAAATGATGCTAGGAATATTGCAAATATTATAAATATTGTATAAGGTTTTAAATATTTAATTAGTTTTTTTAAAGATGATTTTAAATTTTTAGGTTTTTCAGGAATTCTATCTCTTCTTCCAACTCTTCTTCTTTCTTTCATTCTAATTCCTCCTTAGATAATTGTGAATATGCAATTTCTTTATAAACTTTGCATTTTTTTAGTAATTGTTTATGTGTACCAAATCCTACACATTTACCTTTATCTAAAACAAGAATTTTATCAGCATTTTTAATAGTACCAATTCTTTGAGCCACTATTACAATAGTTGCATCTTTTGTATATTTCTTTAATTCTTTTCTAAGATTATAATCTGTTTTATAGTCAAGTGCACTAAATGAATCATCAAAAATATATATTTCAGGGTCTCTTGCTATTGCTCTTGCAATTGATAAACGTTGCTTTTGTCCTCCTGATATATTATTACCACCCTCTGCTATTTCACTATCATATTTATCAGTCATTTTCTCTACAAAATCAGTTGCTTGTGCTACTTTTATTGCTTCTTTTATTTTTTTATCAGTAACATTATAATTTTCTTTTTCTCCATAAGATACATTATATTTAACACTACCTTTAAACATAATTGCTTTTTGTGATACATATCCTATTTTATTATATAACGCGTTTAAATCATAATTTCTAACATCAACATTATCAACTAAAACACTACCATTTGTAACATCATAAAATCTAGTAATTAAATTTATAAGTGTACTTTTTCCACTACCTGTTGAACCAATAATAGCAAGAGTATCACCTTTATTTAATTTAAATGAAATATCTTTTAACATATATTCCTTAGCATCTGGATATTTAAATGATACATTTTTAAATTCAATAGTACCTTTTTCTTTTGTATCTTTAACTACTCCATTTATTATTTTATTTTCTGTTTTTAAAACTTCATTAATACGAGATGCTGATATTGATGCTCTTGGATACATAACAAATATCATTGTAAGCATTAAAAATGAAATAATAACTTGTGTTGCATATGATGTAAATATAACCATATTACTAAATAAATCAATTCTAAGTGACATAAGTGAGTTATCTATTAAAATAGCACCTACAAAATATATAGCAACCGCGACGCCATTCATTATTAAATACATCATTGGTGACATTATACCCATAACTTTTTGATTAAATATTTGAGTATATGTAAGTCTATCATTACCTGCTTCAAATTTCTTTTCTTGATATTTTTCTGCATTAAAAGCACGAATTACTCTTAAACCTTTTAAATTTTCACGAGTAAGTTCATTAATATTATCAATTAGTTTTTGTACAATTTTAAATCTTGGTAATACAATTAACATAATAGTAATTACTGTTACTAATAATATGACAACAGCAGAGGCTGTAATTACTGTCCATTCATAATTTTTATTTACTATTTTCATGAGTGCCCATATAGCAGTAAGAGGTGCTTTTATCATCATTTGAAGTCCCATAGTAAGCATCATTTCAATATTAGTTATATCATTTGTAGTTCTTGTAATTAAACTACTTGTTGAAAACTTTTTAATTTCTTCCATATTAAATGAATCTACTTTATTAAATAATTTACTTCTTAATGTTTTAGAAAATAAAGAACAAGTTGTTGCTATTATATAACCTACAATAATCATTGAAACTAAACTACCAAAAGCACAAAGAAGCATGTACGCGCCCTGAACTAATATGTCATTTATACTTCTACTTGTTTGAATTAATGTAGTAATTTTACTCATATAATCTGGTATTTTAAGTTCTAAATATACTTGAAATGCAATTAATAAAAATGCAATAAATATATAAAATACTTGTTTTAATTTAAAATATTTAATTAATCTTAACATTTTCTTCTCCTTTCAAATTGTTAGTAATTTTATCAATAATTTCATAAAAATTTTTTAGTTCATTATCTGTAATATTTTTCTTTAATAATTTATCAAATTCATTAATGTTATTTTGAAGTTCTATGTATAATTCTTTTGCTTTATTTGTTAATACTATCATTTTACTTCTTCCATCTTTATCTATTCTTTTAATTAGTTCATTCTTTTCCATAGTATCTAATACACCTGATAATGTAGATTTTCTTACATCAAAATGTTCTAAATCTTTTTGACAAATAATTTTATCATTATTTTGATATAAATGTTTAATAATCATTATTTGTGATGGCGATATAGATAAATCAAATTTATTCTTTTGATATGAAACTAAATTTCTAAATATTAAATTATCTAATTTTTTTATTTCTAATCCAATTAATTTCTCTTTCATGTTTACTCCTTTAATTGTTAGGGCACTAACAATAATTATACTCACTCTATATTATATGTCAATAAATAATTAAAATTTAATATAATACAATTTAAAAAGTACTTATAATAAGTACTTTTATCTATTTAATTTATCAAATCTTCTAAATTCAATACTATCTTCTAAATCAGTATCTTCAAGATCTTCAAGTAATGATTTTTGTTTTCTTGATAAATTTGTTGGAATAATTAATTTTAAAACACAATAGAAGTCTCCTTTTTTCCATGCATCTGGATTATTAATTCCTTTTCCTTTAATTCTAAGTATATCTCCTGGTTGACTTCCTTCCTTTATTTTAAGTTCAACTACTCCATCCATTGTTTTTATATTCTTTTTACATCCTAAACATAAATCAGTAATTGTAACAGGTAAATCTATATAAATATCATTTCCATCTCTTCTATATAATTCATGTGGATTAATTCTAATTTCAATATATAAGTCACCATTAGGTCCACCATTAATACCGGCTTCTCCTTTACCACTTACTCTTAATTGTTCTCCATTATCAATACCTGCTGGGATATCAATTGAAATAGTTTTACTAACTCTAACTCTTCCATTTCCTCTACATGTACTACATTTAGATTTATATGTTTTACCTTTTCCATTACATTCTGGACACACACTTCTTGTTTGAATAGTTCCAAGAATTGTATTAGACTGTCTAATTACATATCCGCTTCCATCACATTCTGGACAAGTAGTCTCCCCATGACCACCTTTACCATCACAGTCTTCACACTCTTCATAATAATCTAAATCAATATCTTTTTTACATCCATAAACAGCATCCATAAAATCAATTTTCATGCCATATAGAGTGTCATTTCCTTTTCTTGCTCTACTACTATTTCTACTACTACCACCAAAAGCAGAGCCAAAAGAACCAAATCCACCAGAAAATAAATCATCGAATATATCTCCAAAATCAAAATTTCCAAATGGATTTCCGCCACTATATCCACCCCCAGCATTACCTCCACCATAAGGATTTTCAAATGCTGCATGACCATATTTATCATACTTTGCACGATTATCTTTATCACTTAAACAAGCATATGCTTCTTGTGCTTCTTTAAATTTTTCTGGTGCATCTGGACTTTTATTTATATCAGGATGGAATTCTTTTGCTTTCTTTCTAAAAGCACTTTTAATTTCATCCTCAGTTGCATCTTTTGAAACACCTAATACTTCATAATAATCTCTTTTTGCCACATTATTCACCACTTTCTAAACTTTCTAGGTATTTTAATTTCTCATTAAATATATCAAATGCTTTATTTAATACATCTTCACTTGTTATATCTATTCCAAGTTTTTTAAGTAAATCTAATGGATAATCACTTCCACCACTACTTAAAAATTCTATATATTTGTCTTTAAAATTATCATTATCATTTAATAGTTTATCTGCAATTAACAAAGCACTTATAAATCCTGTTGCATATTTATAAACATAAAATGAATTATAAAAATGAGGAATTCTTGCCCATTCATATTTAATATCATCATCAACTTTAACTACGGGACTAAAATGTTTTTTATTTAATTCTAAATAAGTATTACATAAAAGTTCCATAGTAAGCGCTTCATTATTTTCATATTTTTCATGAATAATATTTTCAAATTCTGCAAACATTACTTGTCTATATACAGTTGCTTTAAACTTATCTAAAAATTCAATTAAATAATATATTTTCTCATCTTTATCATTTGTGTTATTGATTAAATAATTTGAAAGTAATACTTCATTTACAGTAGATGCTATTTCTGCTAAGAATATTGGATATCCTGCATAAGTAAAGTCTTGATTTTCATTACTTAAATAACTATGCATAGCATGTCCCATTTCATGAGCAAGTGTACTTACTGAATCTATATTATTTTCATAATTTAGTGATACATATGGAAGAACTTTATAACTTCCCCATTCATAAGCACCACTTCTTTTTCCTTTTTTAGGATATACATCTACTGAATTATGATTAAGTAAATAATTAAATTTTTCTAAATACTTTTCACCAAGAGGTTTTAGTGCTTCATTTACGATTTTAATTGCATCTTCATAACTAACTTTTTTATCAGGTACTAATGAGGTGTTTACATATAAATCATACATATGTAATTTGTATCCTAAAACTTTACTTTTATATTTATAGAATTCTTTTAAATACTTAATATTTTTATTAGTTATTTCTATTAAATTTTTATATAGTTTACTATCAACTTTATCACTAAATAAAGCCATATCTAAAATATTATCATATTTTCTTGTTTTAGATATAAAAGAATTTATTTTAACTTGTCCTATATATAATGATGAAATAGTATTTATATGTTCTTTATAAAATTTATATTCTTTTTTAAAGGCATCTCGTCTTACATTTCTGTTTTTAGAACTTATTAATGTAGAATAATTAGAAGTTGTAAGTTCTATTTTTTTACCATTTTCATCTTTAACCTTATCAAATTTTATATCAGTGTTATCTAATTCTTCATAAGTAGATTCTGGTATTCTTGTGATTTCTGATACATCACTTAATATTTTCTCTTCTTCATCTTTTAAAACATGACTTTTATATCTAAATGTTTTTTCTAACATAAATTTATATTTTTCTAAGTCTTTATTTTCTTTTATATATTTTTCTATCAAACTAAAATCAGAAGATAATAATTCTGGGGTTATAAAACTTCTTAAACTTTCAGATTTATTTAATAATGAAAGTATTTCTTCTTTATATTTAATAAATTTAATATCGTTCATATTACTGTAATATCCTAAAAATGAATATACATATAATTTTTCTATTAAATAATCTATTTTATTATCAAGTTCTATTACTTTTAAAAGTGTAGTATTATTTTCTAATATTTTACCTTTGTATTTTACTATTTCTTGAAGTAAGTTATTTACTTCATTTATAGCACTTTTATATTCTTTTTCACTTTTAAACATTCTAGTTAAATCCCAATTATATTTATCCATTATTGTCTCCTTATATTTTATATTATATAGGGGCTTGTTTTAAAAGCCCCTTTTATTTTTATAAATTATTTTTCTTCATAGTCAGCATCTTTTACTTTGCTTTTTTTAGAGTCATCTTTTTCATCGTCTTCTTCTTTATTATTTGCATTTTCTGCGGCTGCTTGAGACTCTGCTGCTTGTTCTTGATAGATTCTACTTGATAATTCCATTACTTTTTGTGATAATTCTTCACTTGCCTTTTTAATATCATCAGTATCATCTTTTTCTAACGCATCTTTTGTCTTCTTAACTAACTCTTCAATTTCTTCTTTTTCTTTATCTTTTACTTTGTCACCAAAGTCTTTTAATGTTTTTTCAGTTGCAAATACCATTTGTTCAGCATCATTTCTTATTTCTGCTTCTTCCTTACGTTTGTTATCTGCTTCTTTATTTGCTTCTGCTTCTTTCATCATTCTATCAATTTCTTCATCACTAAGGTTAGTAGATGCAGTAATTGTAATTGCTTGTTCTTTATTAGTTCCTAAATCTTTTGCTTTAACATTAACTATACCATTAGCATCAATATCAAATGATACTTCTATTTGTGGTACACCTCTTGGAGCAGGTGGAATGTTAGTTAGTTGGAAGTGTCCTAGTGTCTTGTTATCAGCAGCCATTGGTCTTTCACCTTGTAAAATGTGAATATCAACAGCAGGTTGATTATCAGCAGCAGTACTAAATACTTGTGATTTAGTTGTTGGTATTGTTGTATTTCTTGGAATTAATACAGTCATAACATTTCCAAGAGTTTCAATACCAAGTGATAGTGGTGTTACATCTAAAAGTACTAAGTCATTAACTTCACCGGTTAAAACTCCACCTTGAATAGATGCTCCCATTGCTACTACTTCATCTGGATTAACTTCTTTTGATGGTTCTTGTCCTAATTCTTCTTTTACTAGTTCTTGAACACATGGAACTCTTGTAGATCCACCAACAAGTAATACTTTATCTATATCTTCTTTTTTAAGTTTTGCTTCTTTTAATGCATCTCTTACAGGTTTTCTAGTAGACTCTACTAAGTCACTAATTAATTCTTCAAATTTAGCACGAGTAAGTGTCATATCCAAGTGAAGTGGTCCACTTTCTCCTTGAGTTATGAATGGTAAACTAATTTGTGTACTCTTAACTCCACTTAAATCTTTTTTAGCCTTTTCAGCCCCTTCTTTAAGTCTTTGCATAGCAAGTTTATCTTTTGATAAATCTATTCCATTTTCTTTTTTGAATTCTTTAATTAAGTATTCAATAATACAATTATCAAAGTCATCTCCACCTAAGTGATTATTGCCACTAGTTGCTTTAACTTCAAATACACCATCACCTAGTTCTAGAATTGATACATCAAATGTACCACCACCTAAGTCATATACTAAAACAGTATGTGCATTTTCTTGTTTATCAAGTCCATATGCAAGTGCAGCAGCAGTTGGTTCGTTTATAATTCTTTCAACTTCTAGTCCTGCGATTTTACCTGCATTTTTAGTTGCTTGTCTTTGAGCATCATTGAAGTATGCTGGAACTGTAATAACAGCTTTTGTTACTTCACCACCAAGATAGTTTTCAGCAGTTTCTTTTAAATTCATTAATATTTTTGCACTGATTTCTTCTGGTGTATATTTTTTACCTTCTGCTTCAACTTTTTCCTTAGTTCCCATTAATCTTTTAATAGAACTAATTACATTTGTAGATGTTTGTGCTTCTCTTTTTGCTACATCTCCAACTCTAACTTCTCCATTTTTAAAACTTACAACAGAAGGAGTTGTTCTATTCCCTTCAGCATTTGGGATAACTTTTGGTTCCCCACCTTCTAGTACAGCAACACAACTGTTTGTTGTACCTAAATCTATACCTATAACTTTATTAACTTTTGCCATAATTTTTAATCATTCCTTTCTTATTTATTCACTTTAACCATTGCTGGTCTAATTAATTTATCTTTATATTTATAACCTTTTGTTAATACTTCTAAAACAACATTTTCAGGTTTATTTTCATCATGTTCAGTTATTACTGCTTCCGCTACATGTGGATCAAATTCAAGTCCTAAGCATTCTACTTCTTTTACTTCAAATTTATCAAGTAAACTAGTAAGATTTCCAAGTATCATCTTAAATCCACTTAGAAATTTACTAACTTCATCACTTAAATCATTATCATCCATCATAATAGCGCGTTCAAAGTTGTCTTTGATTACTAATATTTCTTTAATGAAGTCTTCTCCTTCATATTGAAGCATTCTACTAACTTCATTTTGTGTTCTAGTTTTGAAGTTTAAATATTCTGCTTGTAATCTCATATATTTATCTTCTAATTCTTGGTTTCTTGCAGTTAAGATTTGTACCATAGTTTCAGGGTCAATTCCACCACCACATCCAGCACATCCTTCACAAGAACCAGCACAACCAGATTCTTCTTTTACTTCATTTTCACTAGTTTCTGTATTTATTTTTTCTTCTTTTATTTCTTTATTTTCTTTACTATTCTTCTTCAAGTTCATCTTCCTTTCCTTCACTTTCAATATGTTCTTTTAAATATTCAAGCATATTAATAACTCTTTCATATTCCATTCTTTTAGGTCCAATGATTGCTATTGTACCTTCTCTTCCTTTTGCTTTGTATTTTGTTTTAACTATTGTTACGTTATCATCAATCTCACTTTCGCGACCAATATATACCTTAACCTCATCATCAGTTTCTTCAATTTTACTCACCATATCTTTGCTTTCAAATTTACTTATAATGTTTTTAACATCATCAACTGTTGAAAATTCCGGTTGTTTTAATATGTTGGCTTTACCTGTAAATTTAACATCCCTTTCGCTAGTAAAGTTACTAAGTGCATTATAAAATGCATTATATACAACTTCATAATTTTGAATATAATTCCTAATAATAGGTTTTATATCAAATTCTAGTTTACTTGGAACTTCATCTATAGGCGTCCCTATGAGCATTTTGTTTAATAACTCAGTAGTTTTAGCAATTTCACTTGTTGGTATTACTTCATCAAGCATAACTGTTTTATTTTCTACATGACCCGTATTAGTTATAACAATTGCAATCAGTTGTCTATCAGTAATTGGTACAACTTCTACTTTTTGTAGTTTGTTATCACTTGATTCTTTACCTAATATAACAGAAGTGTAATTAGTGATATCACTTATAATTTCTAAACTTTTGCTTATCGCGTCATTTAACTCTAATTCTTTATTGTTAAATACAGTTTGAAGTCTAAGCATATCCTCTCCACTTATTTTTTTAGGTTCCATTAAGTTATCAACATAATACCTATAACCTTCTTCTGATGGAATTCTTCCAGAAGATATATGTGTTTTTTCTAAATAACCTAAACTTTCAAGTTCTGCCATATCATTTCTAATAGTTGCACTTGAACATTTAAATTTTTTACATAAAGATTTACTACCAACAGGTCTAGCAGTTTTTATGTATTCTAGAACTATTTCTTTTAGTAATTCTTTTTGTCTACTACCTATCACAATATACCTCCTTTTTAGCACTCTTTCTTTTTCAGTGCTAGTTCCATTATAATATTATATTCTAGCAATGTCAATATATGAGTGCTAATTTTTGACAAATTTTATAAATTAAAGCCATACAATTCAAATGTATGGCTTTTAAAATTAATATTATTTTATCTTTTATTACGGATTATAACTATTCCTGAACCTCCGGCTCCACCATAAGCAGCATAACTACCACCGCCTCCGCCTCCACCGGTATTAGCGACACCATTTGAACCATTTCTTTTACTGAATCCACCACTACCGCCTCCTCCAGATCCACCATTACTTGATCCTGAGTTGACATTTCCACCGCCTCCGCCTCCAGCATATAATGTTCCAGTTGATTCTTCAAATTCACGGGTTGTACTTCCTTGGCCTTTTCCATAAACGTATTTATTTGCTGAACATAATCCTCCATTTCCCCCATCACTTCCACCTGATCCTGAATGTCCTCCATTTCCTTGTCCATATCCTTCTCCACCACCAGAACCTCCATCCCCACCACTAGTTCCACCTGATGTTATTCCACCACGGACTCCGCCATTAGCAGTTATACTAAACGCAGTTGTTGCACCACCATTACTAGATGCTAATGATGCACTTACACATTTGCCTCCATTTCCTCCGGCACCAATTGTTATAGGATAATTTGTATTAGAAACTAAAGTTATATTTTTTTGGGTTTTAGTGTAGCCTCCTCCGCCTCCTCCACCACAACAACTTTGACCACCGCCTCCGCCACCTACTAAGAAGGCATCTATATCAAAATTTTTAGAAATAGTTAAAGTACCACTAGTTAAAAATTTTACTCTCCAATCTGCTCCACCATCATCTATTACTTCACAATTTCCTGTATAACTTAATACTTTTCCATCTGTTAATGTACAACTACTTCCACAACATACAGTACTACTTGTTAATTTTACTAATGAACATGTTGCTGATCCTGCTGTACTATATGTTCCCGCTGCACAGGCACTACATGATGTTGCTCCTGCTGCTGCATATTGTCCTGCTGCACATTGTGTCCATTTTGCGTATAGTGTTGTTGTATCATTTGTTATATCAAATACATGTGTACTTCCTCCACTTGCATTATAGTACTGGATTCCTCCTCCATTTGTTTGTGTATAATATCCTCCAAATACATATCCTCCCATTTTTGGTACTGTTATACTTGGCATTGCACTTCCAAATGTTCCTTTTACACTTGTACTTCCTCCTACTCCATCTTGTTGGTCTAGTGTTATTGTATATTGATTTGCTGTACAACTACTTGATCCTGCTGTACTTCCATATCCTGTACCACATGCTTCACATGCTGTTGCTACTTTTGATCCTTGATTACTATTATGTGTTCCCGCTGCACATGCTGTCTTATTTGTTCCTCCTGTACAATAATTTCCTACTGGACATATTATACATGTGTTTGTTGTTCCATCATTGTATGTTCCTGCACTACATGTTTGTACATTACTTCCTCCACTACATGTACTTCCTGCTGGACATGTACTGCACGCTTCTTTTTCTGTCTTTTGTCCTTCTTTGCTTCCATATGTCCCCGCTGGACATGCTGTCTTATTTGTTTCTCCTGTACAATAGTATCCTACTGGACATGTTGTACAACTATTACTTCCTTCTTCTGAATTGTATGTTCCTGCTACACAACTTGTACATTCTGACGTTTCTGTTTGATTTATTGTTCTTTCTACTGATGACCTTCCTGCCTTACAGTTTGTTGCTGCTCCTTTCTTTGTTGTTACTTCTTTTCCTGCTGGTATTGTCATCTTACAACTTTCTTCTTTTATTCCTTCTCCGGCTGCTACTGTGTATCCTGTTGCACATGCTGTACATGTATATATTTCTGTTTGACTTATTACTTTTGATAATGAGTATTTATTTGCTTCACAATTCTCTATTGTTCCTCCGGCTGTCTTTACTTGTTTTCCTGCTGGTACTGTCATCTTACAACTTGCTTCTGATATTCCACTTCCTGAGGCTACTGTATATCCACTTTTACATGCTGTACAACTACTTGATCCTGCTTCTGCATATGTGTTTGCTGCACATACTTCGTTGTTTGTTCCTCCTGTACATGAGTGTCCTGCTTCACATCTTGTACATCCTGTCTCTTTTGATGTTTGGCCTTGTTTTGTTCCATATGTTCCTCCTGCACAGGACTCTTTTTTATTTCCTCCTGTACATACACTTCCTACTGGACATATTATACAT
>CANRJN010000018.1 GCA_947630945.1 uncultured Bacilli bacterium
TGTATCATTATAATAAATGTAGGAAAACCAACATTTATTTTTACCATTTTCCTACATTTTATTTTACCATTTACAAAAATTTTAAAAATACAACTTATATTTTAAATATTAAATTACATTAAACATAGATTTTTTAATACATAAAACTTTATTTGAAATACTTTCATATATTTCTTTATTTTCATTATAAAATTTCTCAAATATATCTATATTTTCTTTAAATATTTTATCTACATTTTTGAATATTTCTATTTTTATATTATCATCTAATGAATTATTACATTCAAATAATTTTGGATTATATATTTTATCATAATTTGAAAACTTAAAAAAAGCATTATCTATATTTATTTTTTTAGAAGTTATTTTTAAATTGTTATGATTATTTAAAATATAATTGCCATTTCTTTTATAAGTTTCTCTTAAAGTAGCATCTAAATAATAATCCATATTATTAAAATTAGCATATGTAATTAAATGATTACCAATAATTTTGAGTAATACACCACTATCATCATCTAAATAACAAGAAAGATTATAAGATTCAATATTTGATTTATTTAAAATATCACAAAGCATAGATGAAATATGTCTACATACACCACTACCATTAAAAATATTAATTGCAAATAAAGAATAAAATTCATTATAATCTTTATCTAATAAATTAAAACTTTTATTTTTTGATAAATAACCATTATAAAGAGTATTTATATACATTTTATAAATTGAATATGGCTCTATATTACCAAAAGTATCATTTAAATTTTTATAATTATTTAGAAATTCATTATATAAATTTTTAATTTCAATTAATTCTTTTGTTTTAATATTTGATTTTGGAAAAACTAATAAACATAATAATAAAGCACATACATAAGTAACATTATCAAGATAACCATAAAAAGCAGTATTATTTGATAAAATATCTATAAAACTAGATGAAAGCATAGTTAAAAAAGTACTTTTTGATATATTATTATAAGTATTAATACTAATATTTTTACAAATTTCATCTATTATATTTTTATTCATATCATTCCTTAAAACTTAAATAAATATTATATAATTAAATATATTTTTGTCAATTAAAAAAGACTATAAATTATTTATAATCTCTTCTAAATCTTCTTCTGTACGAAAACCTATTAATTCCTCTTCTTTTTTACCATCTACAAAGAATATTAATGTAGGTACACTCATAATTCTATATTTTAAAGTAAGATTTTCAAATTTATCTATATCTACTTTAATAATATCAATTTTATCTTCTAGATTTTCTAGAACAGGACTCATCATTTTACAAGGACCACACCATTCTGCATAAAAATCAACTAAATGTTTTCCTTCTTTTACAAGTTCATCTAGATTATCTTTTTCTAAATATTTCATTCAATTTTTCCTTTCTCTCTAAGTAAATTTAAATTTTCTTCTGTTATTATATCATATTTTAAGAATAACTCAATTGCTTCTTTATTAAAGTTTTTACTATCATCTTTATATGTTTCACTAAGATTATATATTTCATTTATTACTACTCTTGTATCTTTAACTGCATTACTCATTACAGGTGTATTATCAAGTATTTTATTAGCAAGAATAGATTCATCAATTCCACTTACTTTCATAAATGGTTGAGAAAATGCAAATAATATAATAAACACGATTACATAACTTTCAATAAAACCTACTATTCCACCTAATATTTTAGAAAAGAAGCCAAATATAATTGTAAGTCTTAATAAACTTTCAATAAGACCACTAATTTTTAATATAATTCTAAATATTAAATATAAAACTGAAAATACTACAAAGAACGCGATTAATTCATAAAGTAATATATTTAATATTGTAACACCTTTAAATATACCATTAAAATTAAAGAATGGTAAATTTTTATATAAGAATGTAGAAACAGGTATTCTTAAATTGAATGAAATTACTAAAACTGCTAAAAAACCAACAAGTAAAATTGTTTGTTTAATAAAACCTCTTCTAAATCCTGACATAACTCCTAATATCAAAAATATAACAATAATTGCATCTAATATACTAATAGTCATTATTTTCCTCCTAAACTAAGTAGATATGGATATTCTACCGATCCATCCCCACTTGTAACTTTTACATTTTTATTAAGTGTAATAACAGGTCTTACACCCATTTCACTTGATACTTTAACCTCTTTTATTTCACTATTACTTACTATAAAATTATATGCATCATTTCCATTATAATATGCTGGTGTAAGTGTCCAATATGAATCATTAAAATTCAAAAAACTATTTTCTTTAAATACATCTAAGCCTGAACTAATTAATTCATTTCTTGTAATTACCGCGAGTGGATAATTTAATACTTTACTACCATACTCACTATTTACAGTAAGTCTATCATTAATATTATAACACTCATAACTAATTTTATTATTATTCATTTCATAATATCCTGTATTATTATTAGCATACCCAAGAGTTCCATAAAGTACTCTATTATATGTAAATTCTTTTGTTTTTCTATTATTGCAATAAATTGTATTATTATCTAAGTAATCTTTATAATCAATTAAATTTTCTTTATACCAATTTTCTAAATATGTTTTAATATCACTTGAGGATGTATTACTATGCTCTAATTTATAATCACTACTACTTACTGTTCCATACATAAATCCTACATAAGCATTTGAATTAGATTTTGAATTAAATACATTATTTTCTACACTAGAATTATTACATACATTATTTTCATATATTCCACTGTAAATTAATCTTACCCCATTATTTTCAGTAGTTCTTATAATTTTATAGCAATTATTTCCTAATACAACATTATTTTTTAAATCTTTATTTCCTCTATAAAAATAAGTAAGAGCACCATTTATATTATTATTTGTATAATAAATACCATTATTGTTAATATCATTTAAATCAACATCATTTATAGATGATATAGCATTATTTTCTATAAATTTAATTAATGAGTCCTTTGCAAATAAATCCTGCCCTACATTAACATTAGAAGATGCTACTATATTTATATTTGATGAAAATGTTTTATTCATATTATTGCTTTGATCCATATCAGTTTTAAGAAAAGTAATAACCATCTTATATGAATGAGTCATACCTTTTTTTATTTTAATATTACTTGCTAGTGTTTCATCACTAGTTGGAATAATACTTTCTTTTCTATAAGCACCATTATTATTTTCTTCTATAATTGTATATACTAAATCATCTGGATTTTCAAAATTATTTACTACATTTTCAAGTCTTATATCATAATAAATGTCATAATCTCCTTTATTCTTAATAGTAAATGTTTTAGTTATTTCTTCACCAGTATATGCATTTACCATACTAACATTACTAGTATCAGTATAAACAACATCAGTATTTCCATCAAATGTAGAAAGATTAATCTTTTTTCCTTCTCCAAATACATTTATAGAAAAATAAGCATATGTAGATACAATCATAAATATTGAAATTAATATAATTCCAATACTTGCAAATATCATACTTAACTTATAATTATTCATACGCGTCAAATCCTTTATATTATTACAAAACTAATGTTATTATTATTTTTAACTATGTTAATTATATAATTATTATGTATTTTTTTCAATAAAAATTGAAATAATTCCATTAATTTGATAAAATACACTTGAAGGAGAAAAGAGTTATGTTAAAGGAAAAAGATATACTTGATGAAAGAAAATCAAAGATATTAAGACAAAAAAGCAAAGAAGTTACTTTTCCAATGACAGAGGAAGATATTTCATTAATAGATGAAATGGTAATGTATTTAAGACTTAGTCAAGATGAAGACTATGCAAATAAAAATAACATACGTGCTGGTATGGGACTTTCTGCTGTACAAATTGGAAAACTTAAAAGATTTTTTGTTATTTCATATAAAAAAGATGATGGTACATTTGAAGAATATAAAGTAGTAAATCCTAAAATAATATCTAATTCTACTGAAATGATTTACGTAGATGAAGGAGAAGGATGTCTTAGTGTAAATAGATATGTAGAAGGTATTGTTCCAAGGTATGCAAGGGTTACGGTTGAATATTATGATGAATATGGAAATAAAAAAGAAGTAAGAGTTCGTGAAGAAATAGCAGTTGCATTTCAACATGAAATAGATCATTTAAATGGAATTTTATTCTTAGACAGAATTGATAAAAAGGATCCATATAAAAATAAAGATAATATGAGAAGTATATAAAAATGTAAATAAAAGCGAAATTTATAAGTATTTGTTTACTTTTTTTTTATTTTAATTTATAATTATTATAGGTGAAAAATAGATATGGAAAAGGGATATGTAAAAAGATTAATATTTTGGGGAATTATATTTTTAATAACAACTGCTTGTGCGGGTCTTGGAGTTTATTTTTATTATAGTGGTTATGGAGAAACTGGTAAAATAAGGCAAAAGTTATTACCTATTGTAGAAAGATTTAATACAACAAATTATATAACTGAACTTAAAACTAATAATAATATCGATGTTCATGCTAAAGTGGTTCAAAATAAAATAGTAGTAAGTTATATTACTTCAAGTAATGAAACTAAATTTGAATTTGTTTATTCAAAAGAAGGAAATATGGAAGTAATTACAAATAAATATAATACTAGTGATTCTGTTTCTGGTGAAATTATAGCAAGAGGTATGATTGATGCTGTATTTAAAGCAAATAATGGTATTGGAAGTCTATTTGATACTTATAAAATAAATGATTTTGTTAATACTACATTAGAACAAGGTGTAAATGTTATTACAGGAAATGATATTCAAATAAAAATAAATATAAATGAAAATATAATGGATAATTTAAATAATTACTCAGGTTCAAATCAAGATCAAGATCAAAATACTAATACAACTGATTATATTACAACTAATGATTTAGATAATATTCTAGTTGAACTTGAATCACAAAACAGATATGAAATAAGTAAATCTACAATTAAAGTATTAGTAATAAACAATAATGATAATTATCAAATATATATAGAAAACACAGAAAATAATGAAGATAATACATATAATTCATTAATAAATGTTATTCTATTATTAAACCCTACTGTATATGATACAATTATTATAAATAATGATAGATTAAATGAAAATGTAAAAACTGATATTTACACAGTTATAACAGATGCGAAAGTAGAAGTTGATAATACATTTAATAAAGATAGTTCAATATTAGAAATTATATTAAATAAATAAGGCTTTCTTAAATTGAAAGCCTTTTATTATGAAATAATTAATTTTCTAATTTAACACTAACTATTTTACTAACTCCACTCTCTTGCATTGTAATTCCATATAGTTTATCTAAAAATTCCATTGTTTTCTTTTTATGAGTTATTATCAATAATTGTGTTTTGTTTTTATAATTTTCTAAATATTCTCCAAATATTGTTGCATTGTTTTCATCTAGTGCTGATTCTACTTCATCTAATATAACAAATGGTACATGAGATAAATTCATAATTGAGAATAATAAACTTATCGCAGTCATTGTTCTTTCACCACCAGATAATAAACTTAATGGTTTCTGATTCTTTCCAGGTGGTATTGCAATTATATCAATACCTGTTTCTAATATATTATCAGGATTTGTAAGTTCTAAGTGAGCAGACCCACCTTTAAATAATGTTTTAAATACTTTACCAAACTCTATATTAATATTTTCAAATGTTTCTTTAAATTTATCTATCATTACAGAGTCCATATCATTAATAATATTTAATAAGTCTTTTTCACTATTTTCTAAATCTTCTTTTTGTTTAGATAAGAAATTAACTCTTTTAGATATTCTTTCATATTCTAGAATGGAACCTAAATTAACCTCTCCTAGTGATTTAATTTTCTTTCTTAAAGTAGATACCTTTTCTCTTGCTATATCTTCATCAATTTCAAGAGAATATTCTCTTTTTGCTCTTTCATATCCTAAATTATAATCATCACTAAGTCTATTTAGTAAATTATCTAAATTCATATTTAATTTAGTAATTTGAATTTCAATTTTATTAATTTCACTACTAATAGAGTTATATTCACTATTTTGTTTTTTAATAGAGTTTTCTAAATCAGTAAGTGTACTATTTAATTCTAATTTTTCTTTTGTATACATTTCTAGTGATTTTTCAAGTTCAATTTTCTTTTGCTCATGTTTGTAATATTCATCAATTACTTTATCTAATTCTTTATCAAGTGATTTATCAGTTAAATTATTGATTTCATTATTAACCATTTCATATTCATTTTTAGTACTTTCATATAAATGCATTTTATTTTTTATTGTCTCTTCATTTTTAATACTTTCTATATTTACTTTATAAATATTGTCTTTAATTAATGATAAGTTTTCTCCTATTTTATTATTTTTATCTTCTAGATTATTAATCTCATTATTAGTTGTTTCTATTAATAATTTTAATCTTTCTAGTTCATATTTATCCATAATGTATGAATTATTTGTTTTTATACTACCACCAGTCATGCTTCCACCAACATGAATAAGTTCGCCATCAAGTGATATTACTCTATACCTATGATTTATTTTTTTACTTATTAATGTTGCTGTATTTAAGTTACTAGCAACAATTATATTACCTAATTGATTCATTATTATGTTATAGTATTTTGTATCATAACTTACAAGTTCACTAGCAATACCAATGTATCCTTGAATATTACTTGCTATTCTACTAGTTTCTGGATCAATACTTTTTGGTTTAATTACATTTAATGGAAAGAATGTAGCACGTCCTTTATTATGTCTTTTTAAATAATCAATTGCTTCTTTTGCACATTCTTCATCCTCTGTAATTATGTTATTTGAAGAAGATGAAATTGCTGTGTCTAACATAAGTGCATACTCTTCTTTTGTATCTACAATATTTCCAAGAATATTATGTATTCCTCTAAGAGTTGGACACTCTAATATACTTCTTACACTATAAGGTATTTTATTAAGTGATGAAATATTATTTTCTAAAATATCTATTTTATTTTTAATATCAAATAAAGATTTTCTTTTAGTATTTAAATCAAAATTAATTTTTTCTGCTTCTTTATTTACTTCATTATAATTATTTGTATATGTTTCAAGTTTATTTTGTAAATTTTCTCTTTCTTCTTTACATAATTTAATATCTGCATCTATTTCAGTTAAATTATTTTTAATTATACCAATACGTGATTTCAAATTAATTAAGTTTTCTTTAACTGCACTATTTTCTTTATCGTATTTATTTCTCTCAGTCATAAGTGTTTTTTTATTGCTTAAATCCATTAAACTTTCATTTATTTTAAATATTTCATTACTTGTTGATTTAATTTTTTCATCTAAATTTAATATTTTAACTTTTAATTTTTCTACATTAGTGCTATCTTCTGTATTAGTTGATGATAGTTTTGATAATTCTTCTTCTAATTCTAATTTTCTTTTAGTACTATTTTCAAGAGTTAAATTATATGTGGTTATATCTTTTGCAATTAATGCTATTTCAACACTTTCTAGTTCATTTAATGCTACTTTATATTCTGTTGCTTTTTTCGCTGATTCTTCAAGTGAACCTAAATTTTCACTATTTTCACTTATAATTAAATTAATTCTATCTATGTTTTCATGTGTTTTTGATAATTTAGATAATGTTTCTTCTTTTCTCTTTTTGTATTTTAATACTCCTGCTGCATCTTCAAATATTACTCTTCTATCTTCTGGTTTTTCACTTAATATTTGATCTATTTTATTTTGTGGGATTATATTAAATGATTCTTTACTTGACATTGAATCTAAAAATAAATTAGTAATGTCTTTTAATCTACATTTTTCATTATTTATATAGTATTCATTTTCTCCTGTTTTATATAAAACTCTTTTAATTGATACTTCACTATAATCTATATTAAGTGTTCTATCTGTATTATCAAATACAATAGTTACACTCGCGTAGTTAGCAGGCATTCTTGATGATGAACCACTAAAAATTACATCACTCATATTGTTTGTTCCACGTAAAGATTTGATACTTTGTTCTCCAAGTACCCATTTAATAGCATCAACTATATTACTTTTGCCACTTCCATTTGGACCTACAATACCTGTGAATGTTGGATCTAGTTCAATAGTTATTTTATCTGCAAAACTTTTAAATCCATAAATTTTTATTTCTTTAATATACATAATTTCACCAACTACTTTAACTATAAATAATTATATCACAAAGTAGTAAAATACAAAAGAAAAACATTAAATTGGTAATACTAATAAATTAAAAAACACCCAACTCAGCATTTGAATTAGATGCTTACAACCAGAAGTAACACCCAACGAAGAAATATTGGTGTGTTTCTCTTTTAATCAAGGATATCATAAATTACAAGTTTAATTGCAATTATATTTATTTTATTATTTATATTATTATTAATTTTAATAATTTTACAAATTAATTAATTTAAAAAGCACCTAGCATAACTTTAAATTAGGTGCCTACTACATTAATGTAACACCCAACACAGAAATATTGATATGTTTCTCTTTTTTATTTTTATTTATGATATCCTTGATATATTTATAATACAATAAATTTGAAAATTTTTCAACATTTTTTGTAAAGTTATACTTTATATTTTTAAATTGATATGTTATAATTAATTTAGAAACATACTAATAGTTGGGTGTTACCAAACTCTTTTTATAGAGGGAGGTGATAATATGAATAAGAAAGACTTATTAATTGCAAGTTTAATTGCAATAATATTTATACTTTTATTTATATTATTATTAATATTAATAATTTTATAAATTAATTAAATTGAAAAGCACCTAACTCAACTTTTGAATTAGATGCTTACAACCAGAAGTAACACCCAACACAGAAATATTAGTGTGTTTCTCTTTTTATTTTATTCAAGTTATCCTTGATGTATTCATCATACCATAAAAATACTATTTATTCAAGTTTATTTTGCTCTTTTGTGACTTACAATTCAAAATGTCCGCTTTTTTTGAATCATTTACAAAACAAAATGTCCGTAGTACTTTATCATTTATTTCAATTCGTTTTTATGTTATAGGAACTCAGTTATATGATTGTAATGGCTTGCAAAGGCTTGTAATTAAAGCCTTTGGCAAAAAAGCCTATCATATAACTGCCTATAACAAAAAGCCTTTTGAAATAAATTAACGAACAAAATTGAGTAGGATATTTTGTTTTAAAAATCAAAATTAAAAAATAGGACATTTTGTTTTATTATTCACAATTTATTCAAGTTTATTTTGCTCTTTTCATATATGCAATCTTAGCAGCATTTTGTTCTGCTTCTTTTTTAGAACTACCGTGTGCTTTACCAAATACAAGACCATCTATAATTACTTCAACTTCAAAATCTTTTTTATGAGCAGGACCGCTTTCATCTATTAATTTATACTCTACACTCTTTTTTACTGTTTGAACACTTTCTTGTAATAATGTTTTATAATCCATTAAAAAGTCTTCTTGTCTTTCTATATATGGAACTATTAATTCTTGAAATAATTTTTTAACACTATCAAGTCCTTTTTCTAAATATATAACTGCCATTAATGCTTCAAATACATCTGCTATTATAGTTTTATTTGCTTCTTCTAATCCATTACCAATTAAAATATATTTTTTTAAATTAATTTCCTTAGAATATTCATATAATGCATTTTCACATACATATAAACTTCTAAGTCTGCTCATTTTACCCTCTTCATAATTAGTATTATTATATAAATAATCACTACAAACAATCTCTAATACAGCATCTCCTAAATATTCAAGTCTTTCATAACATTCAGTATTATGTTCATTTGAATAACTAGAATGAGTTAAAGCTGTTTTAAGTAATTTTTCATTTTCAATTATAATTCCATATTTTTTAAAAATCTCTTTCATATTTATCACTATAAAAATTATACCACTTATTTAATAACTTATCTATTTATTTTTAATAAGAAATATTATATAATATACATATGAAAAAAATATTAATAAGTTTAATTAACCTATATCAAATAACACCACTTCATACTCATTCTTGTTGTAGATTTACTCCAACATGCAGTGAATACATGAAAGAGTGTTTAAATATATATGGAATAAGTGGAATATTTAAAGGAATAAAAAGAATACTTAGATGTCATCCATTTGGTAAAATTGGATATGATCCAGTAATTAAAGGAGAAGAATAAATATGAAAAAAATAATATTATTAATAACTAGCATTTTACTTTTAACAGGATGTGAATTTAAAGAAGATTTTAGTGACACATACATATATACAACACTTTACCCTATTGAATATGCTACTAATTTCTTATATAGTGATTATGCAGTTATACAAAATGTTTATCCAAATGGTGCTGATATCAACTATAAAATAACTGATAAAAGAAAAGAAACATTTTCAAAAGGACAAACTTTTATATACTCTGGGGTTGCAAATGAAGCAAGTCTTGCAAAAGATGTAGTCAATTTAAATAAAAATATACAATTAATTGATGCAACTAAATATATACCAACTAATTCTAAAATAGCAAGTGTATGGATTGATCCATCAAATTATTTAAAACTATGTAATAATATTAAATCTAATTTAATTAACTATACAGATAATGTATATATTAAAGAATCAATTGAAACAAAATATAAAGAATTAAATGAAAAAATAAGTGAACTTGATGTACAATTATATGATATTGGTAAAAATGGTAACTATAATACAATACTTACTACTAATAGTGCTCTTAATTATTTAACTAAATACAACATAAATGTTATATCATTAGATACAGATAATACATCTATTGATAAAGCATATTCTGATGCTAAAAAATTAATATCAAGTAAAGATATACAATATATTTATTATCTTGAAGGTGAAAAATTAAATCAAACACAAGAAAAATTAATAAGTGATAATTCACTAATTAAAGTAGAAATAAATGATATGTTTTCTCTTACTGATCAAGAAAGAGAAGAAAATAAAGATTATCTAACTATTATGAATGAAACAATAGAAAATTATAAAAAAGAATTATTTAAAAATTAATAGACTATTAATATCTATTAATTTTTTTATTTTTAACTAATTTTTGTGTAATAACTTCATTTATCTTATTATCACACTTATTATTTATTATTTCTTCATATTTACCTTCAAATAATATACTAAAATATTTAATTAAATCTATATACTTATCATTAAATACTTTACTTAATATATCAACATATTCATCATTATAACATGACAATAAAAATTGTTTTATAAAATTAGTATCACTATATTCAAAAATATTACATCCATTTTTTAATATATCATTTATTCTTCTATATTTAATATCTTCACATGCACCTTTAATATCTAAATTATTTTTATTCTTATGATAAGATACAATTAAAGTTAATGCTTCAATTAATGCTTCTTCTAGTGCATATTGATAGTTTAAGAAAAAATACGATTTTCTAATATCTTTATGATTTTTTATATCAAAAGTATATAAATTTATAATTCCGTATATATCATCCACAATATTATTATCATAACAATTAATACTTTTAATAGGTTCTAAATAATATTTATCTAAATAAGAAGATATTTTAGAATATAAATCAAATGAATATTCAAATTTAATATCTTCTATATCATATATTTTAAATTTATTATCTATTTTATCATATAAATAAACTTCAATATAATCATTTTTATCAATTACTTTTAAAATAATAATATATTTATCTTTATAACATTTATTATAATAATTATTTAAAATATAACTGCACTCATCATATATTTTTTTATTTTCATTATTTAATAAATATAAACTTTTTAAATTATCAATATTAAATCTATTAGGATTATTTTTTAATATTAAATCTCTATTTGAATGCAAAGTTTCATGAATAATTGTTTCACCTATATCTTTTATTATATTCTTTTTACCTATTTTACTCTCTTTATCTAATAATTTACTAATATAATTTGATAATATAATAATAGAATTATCATCATTCTTATTATTATCTTCATAATATGCAATATCATCACTTTTACTATCTATTTCATTATCAAAATCAATTATTATATCAATATTATATAAATGATTAAATAAGTCACTATCTAAATCTAATAACTCAAAAAAATGCTTTATTGAATTATTAGAATATTCTCTTGCAGAATATACATAACTATATATTAAAGCATCTGTATATTTTGAATTATTTTTACCTTTAATTTTTATCATTATACTCCCCCAATAAATAATGACTTAATTATATATAATACTATTTTATTTTAGGTTTATCAAGATTATCAGTATCTAATTTGCTTTCTTCACTTTGATTTGTATTAGGTACTTCACTTGTATTTGTTTCATTTACTTCGTTTAAATTTACCTCTTTTACTTCATTTTTTTGTGTTTCATTTTTTTCATTAGAATCATAAATATCTCTAAACTTTCTCAATGTTCTTAAATAATTTTTACCATACATTTTTTGTAATTTATTATCATATTCATCTTGATATGAAGATAAAATAAACCATTTTATAAAGTCTTCTTTATATTTTTTAAATATCCTAATACCTCTTTTAACAATATCTTTTGAAGTTTTCTTTTGAATATAATTACAAGCACCTTCTATATCTAATGTATCTTTATTACTATGATAAGATATAATTAAAGTAAGTGCTTCTACTAATGCCTCTTCTAAACCATATTTCATATTAATTACTTTATCTATTTTATTTACTTCTCTAATTGATTTAATATTTCTATTTGATTCATAAATATTATTTATATCATGTTCATTTTGACTGAAAAAATATTCAAAATCATATATCTCATTAATTGGTTTTATTTCATTTGCTATAATATAATCCATTACCTCTTTAAAATAGGCTTGAATATCATTATTAAATTTAAATTTTTTAAGATTTAATCTGTATATATAAAAACATTTTTCATTATTATCATACACATAAATTAAAGAATAACTTTTGTAATTTCTTATTTTTAAAATAGTTAGCCCATCATTTAATTCAATAATATTTTTTAAATAATTACACTCTTCATATGTCTTTTTATTTTTATCTGACATTTTTAAATATTCAGAATAATAATCTATATTAGAAAAATTTACTTCTCTCTTTAAAAGTACATCTCTATTTGAATGTAATTTTTCATGAATAATAGTTTCAGCAATATCTCTTAAAATTTCTATGGATCTAACACCTTTATTATGAAGTGATAGTGTTTCATCTACATAAATTCCATTAATCACAATTCCATTTCTTTGCTCATCATTTTCAAAATCAAGTGCTTCATAATGAGCACATTCACTAGTATTTTTAGAATTATAATCTAATTTTATTTCTACACTATATAAATGACTAAATAAATCACTATCAAACCCTAATAACTCAAAGAAATGAGAAAGCATTTGATTTGATAATATATTAGATAAAAATACATTTTTTCTCATTGTTTCTTCTGAATATTTTTTTATATATTCTTGTTTCTCTTCCATAATCTCTCCTATAAAAAGATATTATATAGCATCATAATCGAATAATGTTTTTTGTTCATTTATTTTAAATTCTCTATATGTTTTTTCAGTTACAATTCTACCTCTTGATGTTCTTTTAACATAACCTTCTTGAAGTAAAAATGGTTCAATTACATCTTCAATAGTTGTTGCTTCTTCTCCAATTGATGACGCGATTGATTCAATTCCAACAGGGCCACCATTAAATTTTTTTATTATACTCATTAAATACTCTACATCTGTACTATCAAGACCTGATGCATTAATTTTAAGCCTATCTAATGATTTTTTAACTATATCTAAATTTATTTCATTAATTCCTTCAACTAATGCAAAATCACTTACTCTTTTTAATAATCTATTAGCAATACGAGGTGTTTTACGAGAACGAATTGCGATTTCATGTGCTGCATCTTTTTTTATTTTAGCACCTATTACTCTTGCTGTTCTCTCAACTATTTGTGTAAGTTCATCATCAGTATAAAATTCAAGTTTACTAACTATTCCAAATCTATCTCTAAGTGGACTAGATAAGTCCCCTGCCCTTGTTGTTGCTCCAACTAATGTAAATGGTGGTAAATCTATTTTAATACTTCTACTTTGTCCTTCACTACCAATTATAATATCAAGTTTAAAGTCTTCCATTGCACTATATAGAATTTCTTCTATATATCTTGGAATTCTATGTATTTCATCTATAAATAATACATCATTTGGTTCAAGAGTTGAAAGTATGGCTGCAAGATCTCCACTTTTTTCAATAGTAGGTCCACTTGCTGTTTTAATATTACTTCCAAGTTCATTTGCAATAATATGTGCAAGTGTTGTTTTACCAAGTCCAGGAGGACCATAAAGCAAAACATGATCTAAATTTGTATTTCTCATTTTAGCAGCAGTAACAAATACTTTAATATTTTCTTTTACATCATTTTGACCAATATACTCATCAAAAGAATCTGGTCTTATATTTTTCTCAAATGTATCTGTTTCAAGTTCATGATTTGTTACAACTCTCTCATCCATAATATTTCTCCTTTATATAATCATATATTTGATTCCAATTATCAACTCTATTAAATCTCTTTTCATCATGATTATAAGCATTAGTAAATAAAAGCACATCAATTCCTTCATTTAATACATCCTCACAGTGAGATTCTTTATCATCAATAAATAATGTTACATTATTTTCTCTACATTCATCTGCCTTAGTACCTGTATTTACAAATACTTTATCATATTTAATACCATATCTATTTAAATAATCAATTGTAAGTTTATATGGATCTTTTAAATATTTATCTTTTCTAAATGATATAATTATAATTTTATTTCCTTCATCATGAAGTTTATTTATAACATCAACTGCATCCTCTTTAATTTCAGCATGATCCATAATATATTCTAATCTATCTGCAAAAAATTTACCTTTCATTTCTTTTGGCCAACCCATCATTTCAGTAAATTCATACGCATTAATATCTTTAATACCGCTACCACCTAGTACTTCTTTATCATATCTATCTGCTTCTTTTATAATAAACTCATTAGTAGAACAAATCGTATCATCCATATCAATTCCAATAACCATAAATACCTCACTTTAATAATAATTTTAATGCTTCTTTTATTTGTGATTCAATAGGAAGAGCAGTATCTACCTTAGATACTACATTTTTAATATCATTACTTTTGTAACCTAGTGCTTCAAGTGCAAGAGTAAGTTCATCATTTACAATAGTATTATTTTCACTCATTACAAGTTTTCCTTTTAAATCTAATATAATTTGTCTTGCAAGTTTTTCCCCAATTTTAGGTATTTTCTTTAAATATAATATATTTTCTCTATCTATCGCGTCAACTATTCCATTAATTGATGATGTTGCAAGAATTGTAATTGCCATTCTAGGTCCAAGTCCTTTAACATCAATTAATTTTAAAAATAAATCTCTTTCATCTTCACTAGTAAAACCATATAATGTGTTCTCATCTTCTCTTACATGATTATATACATACACAATTTCTTCTTCATCTATTTTAAATCTATATGGATTTGGTGTATATACTCTATATCCTACTCCCGATACATCAACAACTATATAATTTGCAAATTGTTTTGTTATAATTCCTTTTAAATATTCATACATAATAAATCATCCTCTATAAAATTATAGCATAATTTATACTATTTAGTAAATTAGATTAACTCTTAAAAAATAAAAATTTCATTATTCAAAATGAAATTTTATTATATTTTATATTTTAAAATATATCTCTAATATCGTAAATATATTTTTTTACATGTTCTGATTTTTGAGGAGTGTTAAATCCTTCATATAAAACTTCTGAATTAAATGAATATAGTTCATTTCCTGTTATTTTTTCCTGATTTGGGAAATAAAAATTTAATGGTAATCTCGCGCCTACTGTATAAATATAATTATCTTTAAATAATAATTCATAAGGAATAAATGGCATTCCTGATACTATATCATAAAAAATTTTATTATTTTTATCTTTTTTCATAACACAAACTCTATTTGTTTTATCAGTATGTACACTTACTAAAGAATTTACTATTTCTGCTACTACAAAGTCATTAACATCATATTCTTCATTTTCGTTTATTGGTTGCATTTCATTCATAAAATATCTTCCTTTCAACAAATTATTTTAATATTTTCTTTTATTAATTGTCAAGAAAAATTATTTAAAATTATTATCTATTTAAATTATTATCTATTTAAATTATTATCTATTTCGTCAAAACCCTTATCATCATAAGAGTCATTATATTGATGTCCACCATGAGATGCTAATTTTTGATCATTTTTACTTTTTAATTTAGAATCAAATTCACCTCTTGCATCTTCATTAGTATATTTTAATTCACTTGTAGTAAATACATAGTCTTTATCTGTATCTTTTAAATCATCAAGGCCTAAATCTTCTATATCTTCATATGAAATTGTTTTATATTTTCTAATATATTCTTTTATTACTTCTATAAGTAATTTATCATCTTCTACAAATTTACCTAAATGTGATATTTTATCTTTATACATCATAGCAATTGATGCTATTGTATCTCTATCATCTAAATCTAAATGAAGGAGCATATTCTTTCTTAAAACATATTCATATTCTTGTGATTTAAATATTTCACTATCTTCTTCCATATTAAATATCCTTTCTTACTTTATTTATTATTTCATCTTTAATTAATTTTATAAATTCATCTATTTCTAGATTTATTGTATCACTCTTACCTCTTTCACGATAACTTATAGTATTTGACCCTTTTTCTTTATCTCCTAATATTAAAGTATAAGGTATTTTTGATACAACACTTTCTCTCATTTTATAACTTAATTTTTCATCTCTATCATCTAATTTTACTCTTATATTATTATCATTTAATATATCCATTATTTTATTTGCATATTCTAAATGATATTCATTATTTACAGGTATTATATTAATTTGAGTTGGGCTTAACCAAAGTGGTAAATTTCCTTTTGTTTCTTCTAAAATAAATGCCATAAATCTATCAAGAGAACCAAGAATTGCTCTGTGAAGTACAACAGGTGTTTTCTTTTCTCCATCACTATCTACATATTTTAAATCAAATTTCATAGGTAAACAGAAATCTAATTGACAAGTAGATAATGTATATTCATTTCCCACAGCAGGTTTTACATTAACATCAAGTTTTGGTCCATAAAATGCTGCTTCTCCTATTTCTTCTGTATATTCTATTCCAAGTTCATTTAATACTTCTCTTAGTTCATTTTCTGCTTTATCCCACATTTCATCATCATCATGATATTTTTCTTTATCATTTTTATCTCTTAATGATAAAACGCATCTATAATTTGTAATACCAAAATCTTTATAAACATCAAATATTAAATCAACTACTCTTTTAAATTCATCTTTAATTTGTTCAGGTGTTACAAATAAGTGTGCATCATTTTGACAGAAATGTCTTACTCTTTCAATACCTTTAACAGCGCCACTTGCTTCAAATCTAAAATCATGTGCAACTTCACCTATTCTAATTGGTAAATCTTTATATGAATGTAATTTATTTGCATATATCATCATATGATGAGGACAATTCATTGGTCTTAATACGAATGATTCACCTTCTACTTCCATTGCTGGAAACATATTTTCTTTATAATGATCCCAATGTCCTGATGTTTTATATAAATTAACAGTTCCAACACATGGAGTTAAAACATGCATATAACCTAGTTTCTTCTCTTTATCCTTAATATAATTCTCTAATTCTTGCCAAATAATATATCCATTTGGTAAAAACATAGGCATACCTTTTCCAATTAAATCATCACTCATAAATAGTTCCATTTCTTTTCCTATTTTTCTGTGATCTCTTTGTTTTGCATCTTCTAATTCTTGTAAATATTCATTTAAATCTTCTTCATTTTCAAAGCATACACCATATATTCTTTGAAGCATCTTATTTTTAGCATCATTTTTCCAATATGCACCACTTACTTTTAATAATTTAAAGTATTTAATTTCTTTTGTAGAGTTAACATGAGGACCACGACATAAATCAATAAAATCTTCTTGTTTATAAGCACTAATTACTGTATCATTTTCATCCATTCTATTAATTAAATCAAGTTTATATTCATCATTTTTAAACATTTCAAGTGCTTCTTTTTTACTAAGTTCCATTCTTTTAATTAATTTATTGCTTTTAGAAATCTTTTTCATTTCTTTTTCAATATTTGGTAAATCATCTTCTGTAATTGTTACATTTCCAAGGTCAATATCATAATAAAACCCATCATCAATAACAGGACCTACCCAAAATTTAGCATTTGGATAAATATGTTTAACAGCATGAGCAAGTAAATGAGCACAACTATGATTTAACATATTTAATCTTTCATCATTTTTAATTTCTTTCATTTAATCCTCCATATTACTATAATCTATTTTAATTCTTTTATACTTTTTAGTAATTTCAACTCCCCTTTTATTTAATTCTTTTCTTGCACATACTTGGTTTCTTGTAGAATTAAATTTTCTTACTAGTAAGCATCTTAGTTCATAAATACTCATACTTGTATAATCATAAACTTTATCATCTACTGGTTTTACTTTTTCTTCTTCTCTACTAACACACATCATATCCATATCTTGTATTTCCATTTTAGGTACTATATATGGTATTGCAGATTTTCCATCATAAACCATTAATACTTTACCACTATATAATAAATCTGGATTATCAAATACTATTTCAAATGATGTCCTTTTTAATTGAGGAAATAATACTTCTACATCCTCATGTGTTAATTTTTTTAAATCTTTTCCTTCTACACAAGCATATCTTGATAAAAATTTTGATAAACTTATAAAATTGTCTTTCATGAAAACCTCCTGAATAAATAAAAAGAATGATACAAGGAGTCATATAGACGGTACCATCCTAAATTTCACTTTTTAGTTTTATAACGATAACTACTCGTAGGCTATTAACCTCTTTAAAATTGGTAGTAATTATTAAACACTATTTTAGTTCACACCAACCACTAAATCTCTTTTTATAGTTATTTTAATAACCGTGTCCAATTAATAATTTATATTTATTAATTTATATAAATGTTACCACAAATTGCTTATTTATGCAACATCTTTTTCTAATTTATAGTTCATATTTTGCTTTTTCATTTCACTAAGCATACTAATTTTATCTTTTAACATTTCAAGTTCATCACTACTAAGTTCTGCGATTGCTTTTGATATATCTTCTTTTGTTACATTTTCTTTTACCATAACATGTTCTACAACTTTATCTTGTCCTTCATATGGTGTTATATCTAAACTTCTTTCTTTTTGTGCTTCCCTTGTAATATATTCAATTGGAGTTTCAAAAGAATCAAATATTTTATTATCATTTTTTCTAGCAACATATTTTTCAGGTTTTTCATATAATAATTGTTTTCCTTTGAATATACTAAAATCTGTATTTACGTCCTCATTTTCAATATTTTCATCTTTATGTACTTCACTTTTCATTATATATTTTCCTGATTTTATTTCTTGTTCTACTTCATTATTTATAAGAGAACTATTAGTTAATAATGAAAGTGCTTTTACAAAAAAGTATAGCGGAATAAAACTATGTAAAATTGTTGATATAATTTCACTAAATTCATATAAACTATTATTATTTTTTTGAATATATCCTCTATCATATATTCTTTTTCTAACAATTTTATTTACTGATTCAATTACTGCAATTCCATAAGCAGTTGAAATTAAATGAATAATTAAACATACTATTAAAAACTCTTTCATTTTTATTCCCCCTTTAATAGTGCTTTATATTATACCAAAAATAGTCATATAAGTCAAATTTGATATGTTTAATTTCTTTTGTCTTTACTTATTAATTTCTCTTCAATAGTTAAATACTTTATTCTTTCAATAATTCTTCTACTTTTAATTTCATCTATACCTTTTGATGTTTCTGATAAAACTTTATCTAATTCATCAATTGTATAATTTGATGTAAAAAATGTAGTTAAATTATTATCCATTCTATATTGAAGTATTACACTAAGTACTTCATCTCTTGCCCATGGACTATTATTTTCAGCACCAATATCATCTAGAAGTAATATATTAGATGTCATTATTTCATCTAATACTTCATCATAATTATTTTCATTAAATGATTTTTTAAGTCTTCTAAGTAAAGTTGGATAATGTACATTTACACAAATATATCCTTTATTAGATAGTTCATTTAATAGAGCACTTAATATATATGATTTACCACTACCAAAAGAACCACTTAAATATAAACCTTTTACATCTTCATTATTAATTTTCTTTTTTAAAAATTCTTTAATGTATTTTAATATATTAGTTCTTTCTTTTTCATTTATTAAGTCACTTAAAGATGCAGATTGTAAAATTTTAGGTGTATCAAAGAATATAGTTTTATTTTTTATAGTATTTCTTTTTATTTCTTCTTTTTGATATTTGCATGGTTTATACATAAATTCTAAATTATCATTTTTCTTTATTGGATAATATACATATCCTGTTATTTCATTTTTACAAGTAGATAAATTTTTACATTTAGAGCAATTTTTAAGTTCAGAAGAAGTAACTTCTAATTTAGATGTGTATTTCATTAATATATCATCTTCACTTTTAAGTGTATTACATAGTTTTTTAAATGTTTCATCATTACTTGATAAAATATATTCTTTTCTTAAATCATCATTAATTTCTTTTTTACTTTTTTTAATAAAACTATTTCCTTTTATCATTTTCTAAACTCCTCAATAAAACTTTTAAATTCACTATCATCCTCAACTTCACTATCTGCGATTTTCTCATTAAACCATTCTGGTACTATTTTTGTTTGTGATTTTGCTTTTATATTTTCATTGTTTTTATATTTCTTTTTATGTTCTTTTTCTGCTAGTGCCATTGCTTCACTAGCAGTTTCTATATTATTTCTTTTCCATTGACCTGCTATTGTTTCTATATATGATTTTACTAACTTATTATTATTTGTTTTTAAAGTATAATCAATTAAAACATTAACTACTGCTGGATTTAATTTTAAATCAATAAGTAAACTTTCTAATATTTTCATATCTCTTTCAGTAGGTTTAGCACCTTTATATTTTGATTTTAAAAATTCATATGGACTATAACTTTCAAATATTTTAATAACTCTTCCTTTTTTACTATTATCTCCACTAGCAGTTTTTAAGTATTCAGGTTGACTTTTAAAAAGTAAACTAGGAAGTCTATTATCATTATTAAATTGATAATATTTTCTTGTGTTTTTTCTTAATTCTTCTTTATCAATATTACCTTTTTCACTAAGAGATGCTAGAATTATATCAGACATTGTTAATGGGTCTATTTCATATAAAAAAGACAGATTTATTATTAATTCTTTCATTGATTTATTTAAACATTTTAAATTAAACATTTCTTTTGGTAATGATGAAATAATAATATCAAAATCATAATCTAATTCATATTGTAATAATAGTTTATTTTTAGTTGCTATTTCTTCATTTCCAAGTTCAAATGTTGTATAATTTCTACTTTTATACACTTCATCAAATTTACTTGTTATATCTTCATAATCTTTTAAAGAAATATGTGGTAATTTAAAATATTCAAGTAATCTATTGTATTCTGTTTTACCTACATTATTATATAAAACTATATTAAATATTGGATGAGAAAAGAATTCACTAGCGGATACAGGACTATATAATTCATATACATATGAATTTATTTCTCCTTTATGATAATATGTTTTTAATAGTCCAATTCCTTCTAATTTTAATCTTGCTTCTTTTAAATTATCAAGTGAAAGTGACATACTTGTCATTAAATGATGATGTGTAAGTTCTTGTGATATATATGTATTATTGGTTTCACTTTGTAATTTTAAGTATAGAGAAATAGCATTACTTCCAATGATTGGCATATATAACATATTTAAAATAAGTTTATCTCTTTCTTCAAGTAAACTTTTATCTACAACTTGATATATATCTGCTGGATATAATGCTACATTTTTCATTTCCCTCACCAAATTAATTATATAATAAATTTAATTAATATAAAAGGGGCTGTCGAAAAAGTTAAATAATTAATTTTTCGACAGTTCTTTTTTTTAAATAATATAAAAATTTTAAAAA
>CANRJN010000019.1 GCA_947630945.1 uncultured Bacilli bacterium
TCATATATTAAATACCTCTTTCTATTTTTATTATGTTTATTTTTTACCACCTTATTATATCGTATATATATATATATATCAAGAGGCACTCTACATTTTTTACAAATAAAATTTACTAATATAGCAGATAAACTTAAAGATATTTTTGAATATCTTTAAGCCTTTACACTATCTTAATATAACAAACTTTTAGGATATAGAACACACAAAAAATAAGAATATACATAAATCGTATATTCTTATAAACAAAATATTTAATAATTTAAAACCTATTTGTTAAAAGAGTGTATGTAGTAAGGTAGGAATAACTCTTTTTTATTAAATATCTTTTATATAAAATGTTATTATCACTTCTTGTATATTTTTATAACTATTACTATATCACTTCTCCTTTCTTAATATTAATTTTACTTTTCAATTGTTAATAAATTGTGAAAATCAAGTATATTTTTTTAAAAAGTGTAAACTAAAAAGATAATAAATTATATTACCTTTTTATTTCCATGTCCAATTCTTTATTTCAGGCATATCTTCGCCATATTCATGTATATATTCTTTATGTTCAATTAATTTATCTTTACACCATTCCATTAAATGACTTCTCCTGTCACCTAGTTGTGGTAAATATTTAAGAGCATCCATAACTAAATGATATCTATCTAATTTATTTTGTACTTTCATATCAAATGTTGTAGTAATAGTCCCCTCTTCAATATAACCATGAACATGAATATTTTTATTTGTTCTCTTATATGATAATTGATGAATTAAATGAGGATAACCATGAAATGCAAATATAACAGGTTTATTTTTAGTGAATAAACTATCAAATTCACTATTATCTAGTCCATGAGGATGATTATCAGGACTTACTAATTTCATTAAATCTACTACATTTATAAATCTAATTTTTAAATCTTCAAAATTTTCTCTTAATATTTTAGTTGCTGCTAGGGCTTCAACTGTTGGAGTCTCCCCTGCACATGCCATAACTAAATCAACTTCATCATTTTCATCATTACTAGCAAATTCCCATCTACCAAGTCCCTTAGTACAATGTTTTATTGCTTCATCCATATTAAGCCACTGTGGTCTTGGATGTTTTGATGCAACTATTACATTTATATAATTTTTACTTCTAATACAATGATTAAAACATGAAAGTAATGTATTGGTATCAGGTGGTAAATAAATTCTTACAGTATCTGCTTTTTTAGTAACTAAATGATTTAAGAAACCTGGATCTTGATGAGTAAAACCATTATGATCTTGTTGCCATACGTAAGAAGATAGAATGTAATTTAATGATGCTATTGGTCTTCTCCATGGTAATTCTTTTGTAACTTTTAACCATTTAGCATGTTGTGATGCCATTGAATCAACAATTCTAATAAACGCCTCATAACTATGAAAGAATCCATGTCTACCTGTTAGTAAATATCCCTCTAACATACCTTCACATAAATGTTCAGATAAAACAGAATCTATAACTCTTCCACTATTACTTAAAAATTCATCATTTTCATAAGTAATTCCATTCCATTGTCTATTAGTAACTTCAAATACATGATTTAATCTATTAGAAAGTGCTTCATCTGGTCCAAATATTCTAAAATTCTTAGCATTTTCATTTAATTTAATAATATCTCTTACAAATTTTCCAAGTTCCATCATATCCTGTGTAATAACTTCACCTGGCGCTTTAACTTCTACCCCATAATTTCTAAAATCAGGAACATTTAATTCTTCTAATAACATTCCTCCATTAGCATGTGGATTCATTCCCATTCTTCTATTTCCAACAGGTGCTAAATTTTTAAGTTCACTTATTAATTTTCCATTTCCATCAAATAATTCTTCTGGTTTATAACTTTTAAGCCATGCTTCTAAAACAGAAACATTATTAGGATGTGCTTTATCTACTAGAATTGGTACTTGATGAGACCTAAAACTTCCCTCTACTTCTTTATTATCAACCATTTTAGGTCCTGTCCAACCTTTTGGTGTTTTTAAAATTATCATAGGAAATACTGCTCTTTTATTAAGTCTAGTTTTTGATTTAATTTCCTTTATTTCTTCAATACATTTATCCAATGTTTTAGCCATTGTTTCATGATATTTCATTATAGTATCTTCACATACTATATAAGGTTTCCATCCACATCCTTCAAAAAATTTAATTAACTCTTCTTCTGGCATTCTCGCAAATATAGTAGGATTTGCAATTTTAAATCCATTCAAATGAAGAATTGGTAAAACAACTCCATCTGTAAGAGGATTAATTATTTTATTTAAGTGCCATGATGCTGCAAGGGGACCTGTTTCTGCTTCTCCATCACCTACTACACACGCAGCAATTAAACTAGGATTATCTAAAACTGCACCAAAAGCATGAGATAAACTATATCCAAGTTCTCCACCTTCATTTATACTTCCAGGTGTTTCAGGTGCTACATGTGAAGATATACCTCCTGGAAAACTAAATTGCTTAAATAATTTTTTAAGTCCACCTTCATCTTCTGTAATATTTGGATATATTTCACTATAACTACCCTCTAAATAAGTATTTGATACAATTGCTTGTCCACCATGACCTGGACCAGATACATAAATCATATCTAAATCATACTTTTTAATTATTCTATTTAAATGAACATATACAAAATTTTGTCCTGGTGCTGTACCCCAATGACCTACAACATTTGGTTTAATATGTTCTAACTTCAAAGGCTCTTTTAATAATGGATTATCTTTTAAATATAATTGTCCTAATGATAAATAATTAGCAGCCCTAAAATATGCATCTATTTTTTCTAATTCTTCCATAAACTTTCATATAATCAATCTTATAGAAATATTTTAATTAATTCTATAATTGATTAATTCCTTTCTCCTTATTCTTATTCCTTATTTTTATATATTTATTCTATCATTTTTTACAAATAAAAAAAAGAGTTATAACACTCTTTCACACAAATCTTCATATTTACTACCATGTGGAGTAATAACAAATTGTCTAGTATTTTCATCTATTATTTTAATTCTAATATCTAATCTATTTTTAGGTAAAATATCTTGAATTAAATCAGACCATTCAATTATACAAACTCCTTTTTTAGTAAAATATTCCTCTATTCCTAAATCTTGTTTAACATCATTTAAACGATAAACATCCATATGAAATAGTCTCATTTCTCCACCATCATACTCTTTAATAATATTAAAAGTTGGAGATGTGATATTATCAGTTATTCCAAGAGCCAAAGCAAAAGCCTTAGCAAAAACTGTTTTACCACTTCCTAAATCTCCCTCTAAACATATTACCATATTAGGAAATTTTTCTGATTCAATATTTTGCGCTAACTCGATTGTTTCATCTTCATCGTATGCTGTTATTTTGTATTGCATTATTATCACCATTATCATTGTATCATTATTATAAAAATATATACAAGTTTTTTTGTACAATTTACATTTTTTTATCATAATTATAAATTTATTTTTTTATATTTATCTAGTTAAGTAGTCTATACGATAGTCAAATATCTTTCATACAATAGTCTAGAAAGGATGATAAATATGTATTTTGATGAAAATAATAACTACTTTGATGTATTATCAAATGAAGATAATAATACTATTTATGATATTGATACAAATAATACTACTAAAAATAGTATAAATAATTTTGATATCAATATTGATAGTATTAATTTTGATAGAACTGCTAAACTATATTCAACAGAAGAAGGTTTTAATAAAGGTAACATGTTTGAAAATTTATACTCAAAATATAAAAACTATGTGTATAAATTAAAAGTAACTAACTCAAAAGATGAATTACTTTATAAAATTCAAATGTATACTTTTGCTATGAAAGATTTAAACTTATATTTAGACTTACATCCAGAAGATAAAGAAATTTTAGCAGAATATCAAAAGTTAAGAAAAATGAAAGAAGAATTAAAAATTAAATATGAAAGGGAATATGGACCACTTTGTGCAAGTGAAGTTACAAGTATTAGTAAATTCAATTGGATAAATAATCCATGGCCATGGGATAAAGGAGGTAATTTATAATGTTTAAATATGAAAAAATGTTAGAATATCCTATTAATGTAAAGAAAAAAGATTTAAAAATGGCAAAACTTCTTGTGGCTCAATTTGGAGGTCCCGATGGTGAACTTTCTGCATCACTTAGATATTTAACTCAAAGATTTAGTATGCCAGATGATAAAGGTAAAGCATTACTTAGCGATATTGCCACAGAAGAACTTGGTCACGTCGAGATGGTTTGTACTATGATTAATCAATTAATAAAGAATGCTACTATTGATGAATTAAAGAAAGCAGGACTTGATGCTTGGTATACTGAGCATAATAAAGGATTATACCCAATGGATGCTAATGGAGTTCCATATACTGCTGCATATATTCAATCAACAGGAAATCCAATTGTAGATTTACAAGAAGACCTAGCAGCAGAAGAAAAAGCACGAGCAACTTATGAAAATTTAATGGATTTAACTGATGATGAAACACTACTTGCACCACTTAGTTTTTTAAGACAAAGAGAAGTTGTGCATTATGCTAGATTTAAAGAATTATTAGAATACTATAAAAGAAAAGGATATTAAGTCTAACTCTTAATATCTTTTTTAATGAATTTTCTATTACCTAAAATATAAAATATAATCATTGTAAATAAGTCTATAACAATTCCTTTATATATATTTAAATTTATACCAAGTTCTCTATTCATATTATCAAGTGTAATTTTATCATTAAATAAAGAAAAATCTAAATATGGTAGAAAGGTATACTCAAAAATATTTATATTTATTCCAAAAAATATTTGAGATATTATTAATGAAAAAGATAATGTAAAAATTGATATTCCAACTGAAAGTGAAACACTTTTAAATTTAGTAGATAAATAAAGTGTAAAAACACCAATAAAATATATAGGAATACTATAAACAAAATATTTAATTATGTGTTTTAATTCAAATGTTTTTGATAATAAGAATGTAAATATAATTATAAGTATTATAGTTATTGTGATATAAATAAATATACTAATTAATTTAGATAAATATATTTTCCATCTTTTAATAGGTTTAGTTAGATATTGTCTAAAAGTACCATTTTCTATTTCACTAGATATTATACCTCCATAAAATATACTAACTATAATACCTATAAATGGAATTAAATTATATGATAGATTAAGTAAGTTATCATCACTTAACTTTTTCATAATAAATAATGTTATTATGAATAATAGTTGTGAAAATAATAATTTACTTTTTTTAATTTTATTAAATTCATTGTTAATTAACTTTATCATTTGTACCTACTAAATCAAAAAATTCTTTTTCTAAATTATTTTTATTTTCATATATTCTATATACATTAATATTATTAAGAATTAATTCTCTATTTAATTTACTAATAGTTTCATCACTTTCATATACTTCTAATTCTTCATTAATACAATAATCATTTAATAATAATTTTGCTTTTGAAAAATCATCTACCTCAAACATAATATTCTTTTTCTTTATATCATTGTCAATATGTTTGATATTTATAATTTCACCATCATTTAAAAATACTATTTTATTACATAAACTTTCTATTTCATTTAACATATGTGAAGAAATAATTATTGTTGTGTCTTTCATTTTTTTAAGAATTGCAAATATGTTTTTAATTCCAACAGGATCTAAACCATTAGTAGGCTCATCTAATATTAATATTTTAGGCTTGTTTATAAGCGCATTTGCTATTCCTAGTCTTTCTTTCATTCCAAGTGAATATGTTTTTACTTTTTTACCTAAGTATTTTTCTAGTTCAACTATTTTTACTATTTCTTTTATTTGTTCTTCATCAATATTTTTAAACATTGATTTAAATATTTTTAAATTGTTTTTACCAGATAAATTTTTATATAAGTCAGGAGATTCTATTAATGTTCCAATAATTGATAAACATTTTTCAAAATCATTTTTTAAATTATAATCATAATAATATATTTCTCCCTCATCATATGAATATAAACCTGTCATTATTTTCATAAGTGTACTTTTACCAGCACCATTTGGTCCAACTAAACCAATTATTTCCCCTTCATATGCATCAAAACTTATGTTTTTAAGTATCTTTTTTCCATTAATAGATTTACTAACATTTCTAATTTTAATAGATTTTTGCATACTCATTTTCCTTTCTTTTAACAAAGTATATTAAATTATGTTTTAGTTTTCAAATGAGTAAAATTTAATTTTAATAATGTAAAAGTTAGTAATTTGTTAATTATTATCTAAGGAAAAATTGTTTAATTATAGTAGTTTTAATACTGAAAAGTTAAAAATTAGTAAAAAATAAAAAACTTATATTTTTATAAAATTGTTCTTGAACAACTTTTATTATAAGTTTTTATATTTCATTTAAATCAACATTTTCTTCATTAATTAAATCTTTAAATAATTCTTTAAATCTTGCTATTTCTTTGACTTTACTGTCTTCATAAACAACTTTTGTTCTATTTATTGCTTTATAGAAATGTTTTATTCTTACTTCTGTTGCATTTTCATATAATGCCATTGAAAATGCACTCATTACAATTGTTAAAGCAATATCTGGATACCTATTTCCTATTTCATATATTCTTTTATATTCATCTGTCATTTCAACAATAAATCTAAATAATTTTTCTTTAATAAAATCTGTATATGCTAGTTTTATTCCTGTTCTTTTTTCATATTTTGGATATGTTCCCATTAAAATTTGTGTACATTGATCCATTGTAGGTTCTGCTACATCTACTTTTAAAAATCTTCTTAAAAAAGCTCTATCTCTTAAAATATATGCTTCGTATTCTTCATAGGTAGTAGCACCTATCATTTTAATGTCACCACGATCAAGTCCTGGTTTTAACATATTTGCAAAGTCTATACTCATATTAGATGTATTTCTATTTACAAGTAAGTGAACTTCATCTATAAATAATATTATATTCTTTTTTGTTTTAAGTTCATCTACTAATAATTGAAGTCTATTTTCAGTTTGTCCATTAGTTACTGTTTCTCCAAGTAAACTAGATACATTTACTTTAATTAACTCATAATTTTTTAAGGCATTTGGTATAGTACCATTTACCATTCTATATCCAATACCCTCGACAATAGCAGTTTTACCTACACCGGCTTTTCCAACAAGTAAAGCACTTTTTTCAGGTGTTAAAAGTATTTCAATAGTTTGTTCTATTTCACTATCTCTTCCTATTGCTGGGTTAGTAACATATTCTTTTTTACTTAAATTTTCACCATATGTATCTAAAATACTTGTTTTTTTAATATTATTATTTAAATTTTCTGTTTTTTCATCTATAATATTTACTACATCGGGCATAATATTAGTAGGAGTTGTATTTGTATTATTAGATATATCAAAAAATTCTAACTTATCATTCATAAAATATTCCCTCTTTACTAAAATAATTTTATCAATTTTAATAAAAAAAGTCTACATATTTGTTGACAAACTAAATTTGATATCATATAATATTTATTGAAATTGCCCAATTAGCTCAGTCGGTAGAGCGCACGGCTGTTAACCGTTAGGTCGTAGGTCCGAGTCCTACATTGGGCGCCATTAAGGTAAATAACTCAGAATTAACTTCTGAGTTTTATTTTTTTATTTTATTTTTATATAATTTACGTTATAATAATTTTTAACGGAGGGTTTATGACTGATAAAGAATATCAAAAATTTAATAGAAGATATAATAAATTTATAAATAATAATCTACCCACCCCTTTTTGGGATGATGAAAGACAAGTAAAAGAATATGTTTATTTTTATAATGATAAATCTTTAACAAATAATAATTCAAAGCTTGAAGTTAATCAAAATCTTACTGATGCCTTAGGTAATATTGCCTTTACAAGTTTATATTATCCTTATACAAGTAAGTGTGTTAAATATGAAAATAAAAGACAAGAAGTATATATTGGCCACAATCATTCTCACTCTTTTGAAGATGTAGTTAATGATTTATATTTTTCTCCTAAATCTTTTAAAATATCTAAAAAAGAAGAAATTTATTATAGTAAACAAGAACTAGAATATTTAAAAAGAGTTCAAAAATATTTGTTATTTATTGGTTTAAAAGATATTAATACCTTAGAAATATCTCAAAGCAGATATCAAAATAAAATTCATCAAAAATATGAAAATGCTTTTATATATAAATTTAATGATTATGCTTTAAAAAAAATAATGAATGCTAAAAGAGACTTTAGGTTAATTGAATATTATAAAGGCTTTAAACCAAAAATTTATAAATCTAATGAATATCAAGCATTAATTGTTGATAAAAATAATAATTTTAAATTATTTGTTGAATTTACTTATGATGAATTAAAAAAATACAAAGATATTAAAAAGTTATGCAATAACAAAGAACTAAAAGATAATGATAAGGTAATAATTTGCCATTTTAAAATATTAGAAATATTTAAATAAAAAACTCGAATTATTAATTTAAAATTCGAGTTTTTTTATTTATCTTTTATTTATATCATTTATTAATTCTTTAATTAACTCAAGACCAATTTTTTTATCATTAGTATCAGTAATATCAATTAACTTAATACTATTACCAATTTTTTTGTAAAGTGAATAATATAAATTTAATTTCTTATTTTTATCTAATGTTTTATCTGTGTAAACTATAAAATCTTTATTTGTTTTATCATCATAATAGGTTGCAATTACATCACAAATTTTTTTTCTTCCATTTTTATCTTCTATTTCAAATTGTATACTTCTCATTTATCATTTTCCTATCTATTTATCTTTATCTTGAAAGATTTTTTGAAATACTTAATTCCATTCTATCTATTTCTTCATCTATTATTTCTTTATTATTATTTTTTAATAATTTTAACCACTTGTGGATCATATACTTGTATATCCGATTTTTTTATTATATCTCCTGGTTGTGCACCTTCAGGATATACCGGAATTCCGTCGGTTAAAACAATTGCTTCTTCCCCATCAGTATATTTAACCTTTTTTACTGCTTTTCCATTATATAATATATATCCAGAAGGAACAGTATAAATTGTTTTACCATCATATTCTGTTTTTATAGGTGAAGAAGCAAACTGAACTTCACCATTTTCAGTATAAAAAGCATTTATTCCATATGCAGCATACCTATTATTAATTTCGTGTATTTGATGTTGTGCACCAAAAATATTATTAAGTGGACAATACTCATTTGTATGATCAATATTTGAATCATAAATATGTAATCCAAATACAACAGTTAATAAACCAGATGCGGCAAATTTTACTATTTCTTTTTTGTTAATTTCCTTTTTCATTTTTAAATTCCCCCATCATAAAAATTTCAAAAGATTCTTATTTCTTGATTTATATAAATTTTCATAATAATCTTTTATTTTCTTACTTTTTTTAAAGAATAAACATTATTAGAAAGTTTTTCTGCTATACCTTTTTGAGGCATTGCTTGAGAAAGAGCCCAATCTGATACAGTTGTAATTTCTTTACTATATTCAATTTTTGACATAATATTCTTAGCATTTTTTAAAGCTTTTTTATCTTCCAAATTCTCTAAGTATAATGAAATATCTTTAATAATATCAAAGTATCCTACTACACGTCCTACTTTTATCCATTCTCTTGCAATTAAATATTTAATTACATAACTATAATTTTTTAAAAACAAAGTTTTTGATTTTAAAGTATCAACTTTGTATTGATACTTTTCATCATTAATATAAAACTCATTAATTTTTTCTAATGTTTCATCACTTTCACTAGCAATTTTTCCATCAGTAACAACTATAGTTTGAATCATTTTGTGTTCAAGTATAACCGGATTTAAAGGATCTTTTGTAAATGATGGTGGCACTTGTTCATGTTGAAACACTTCCACTACTTGTATTGGACTATTTTCTTTTAATTCTTGAATTTTCATACCATTTGTTTCTTTCATAATTTTACACTCCCTTTTCAATAAGTCTTCTTATTATAAGACTTTTAAGATGCTATGTCAATAAAAATTCATATTAAATTATCCTATAATATCTAACAATGTTAAATTTTTATTTTATTTTTATATAATTTACGCTATAATAATTTTTAACGGAGGGTTTTTATGGATGAGATTGTAAAAGATATTTATAATGAAGTTAAAAATAGATGCATGCTTCCTAGTAATGCTTATGGTATTGGAGCATGGGATCATCATATAGAATTAGTTTATAAAATTGCTAATAGAATTTATAATGAATATCATGCAGATTACTATATAGTAGCACTTGCAGCATTATTACATGATATAGCCTCTGTTACTAATAAAGATTTTACAGAAGAACATCATATTATTGGTGCTCAAATTGCCGGAGATTTACTTCAAAATTATGATATATCAAAAGAAAAAATTGAACATATTAAAAAATGTATTTTAAATCATCGTGGAAGTAGATTAATACCAAAAATTACAGGTGAAGAAATTTGTATTGCTGATGCTGATGCAATGGCTCATTTTTATAGTGTACCATCTCTTCTTAAAATGGCTTACGTAGATAAAAATATGTCTATTGATGATGGAAGTGATTTTATCTATAATAAATTAGAAAGAAGTTATAATAAATTATCAGATAAAGGAAAAGCAATTATTACACCACAATATGAAGCATCAAAAATAATATTAAAAAGAAATTTTTAAAGTTCTCTATTTAATCAAATTCATTTAATCAACTTGAAAAAATAATTAAGATATGATATGATGTATATATCAAGTGAAACTTGAATAAAATAAAAAAGAGAAACATTTATTGAAGTGAATGTCTTCTCAAATGGTTTGATAGACACTCTATCTAGTTGTATAGAGTGTCCTTATTTTTTTATAGCAAGCACTAAAACAATCAGTAATAATAAGATGATACAGATGCATCTTAAAAGTCTAATATTATACTCTCGTTTTTTCACTATATCACTCCCCTTTCTTTTTTAAAAAAGATTGGAGAAGACACTCATAATAAATGTTTCTATTAAAATTATATCAAACGTTTGTTTTATATGTAAATACTTTTTATAATAATTTTAAAAATTAAAAATCATATATAGTTGGTATATGATTTTTATATAAATAAATTTAATATTATTAAAAATGATATTCCCGTTATTAATGGTATTATAAATGCATAAAGCATCCATTTACTCCCAACTTCACTTTTAATAGTAGCAAGAGTTGTTGCACAAGGATAATGCATTATTGAAAATAATATTGTACTAATTGCAGTAGTTATAGTCCATCCATTTTCAACAAGAACACTTTTGATACTTGTATAATCTGCGATTAATGGAACATTACTACTTTTTAAATACCCCATAATTATTAAAGGAAGAACAATTTCATTCGCAGGAAGTCCTATAATAAAGGCAAGTAATATTACACCATCTAATCCCATTAATTTAGAAAATGGTTCTAAAAAATTTGATAATATAGAATAAACAGATACACCATTTATACTAGTATTATTTAAAATCCATATAATTATTCCTGATGGAATTGAAACTAAAATTGCTTTTTTTAAAATAGATAAAGATTTATTTACAAAACTTATTTTAAAAATTCTAGAAAGACTTACTTTTTTATAATCTGGAAGTTCTAATACAAAGAATCCAGAAGTTCCTTTTAAAATAGTTTTTGAAAGTATAAATGATGTTAAAAATGAAATTAATATTGCAAATAATACAAACATAGTTAAATACATTGATACTAGTAATTTATTATTACTATTAACAAAAAACATAGATATAATTGCTATTATCATTGGAAATCTTCCATTACAAGGAATAAAAGCATTAGTAAGTATTGCAAGTAACTTATCTCTTTTACTATCAATTATTCTAGACCCAACTATTGCACAAGCATTACAACCAAATCCAGAACATATTGTTAATGCTTGTTTTCCATGACATCCAGCACACTTACAAATTCTATCAAAATTAAAAGCAATTCTAGGTAAAATACCTGCTTCTTCTGCATAAGTAAATAAGAAGAAAAATATAACAAGTGGAGGAAACATAACCGATACAATAAAACTAACTACTCTATATACTCCAAATAACAATGGTTCATATATAAATTCTGGTACACTAAATTTAATACACAAATTATATAAAACATTTTCAATTTTAGTAAATAATAAACTTAATAAATCACTAGGATAATTAGCAAGTACAATAGTTATTAAAAATATTCCAAATACAATTAGAATCATAAGTACAACAGCAGTAAATTTATTTGTAAATAATTTATCTAAAAAACTTATTTTTTTCTCTTTTGTTCTAGTTATTACTCTACTACTTATTTCTTTTGATAAATCATTTATTTTATAACAAATATTATTAGATATATCATCTTCATTAATATTCATTAAATAATCATTTATTTTATTAGTATTAATATCAATATTAAATTTATTCTTAATACTACTTACTATACTTTTATTTTTTTCAAGTAAACTAAGAGCAATAAATTTATTTTTGAATTTAAAATCTAATAGTTCTAATATATCATTTACTTTATTTTCAATATCAACATTATATAAAAAATTAAAATTACTTACACTTTCACTTTTTAAAGAATTTATTAAATCATCAATACCAATTTTATTTTTAGTAGAACATTTAACTACACTTACTCCAAGTATATCACTAAATAAATCATAATCAATACTTATTCCTTTATCTTCAAGTTCATCAATCATATTAAAACAAACTATTACATTTTTATTTATCTCTAATATTTGTAATAATAAATTCATATTTCTTTCTACATTAGAACTATCCATAACATAAATAATTTTTTCATAGTCTCCAAATAATAATGTATCTCTTGCTATTATCTCTTCATCACTTAAACTAGATAATGAATATATACCAGGTAAGTCAATTAAATTAAAATTTGTACCTTTTATTTTTGCTTCTGCAAGATCAACCGTTTTTCCTGTCCAATTACCTGTATGTTCATTAGAACCCGTAAGTACATTAAATATAGAGGATTTACCTACATTTGGATTCCCACACAATAATATATTACTCATAACTTACCTCTATATTTTGTGCATCTTCATGTCTTACTGCTATAAAAGTATTTTTAATTTTATAACAAGATGGATCTTTAAATATAGAGTCAAATACTTTTTCTATTTCCTCACCATTTATAAATCCCATATCATATAATCTTCTTTTTTTTATACCTCTTAAATTTATGTTTTTTATTAATGCTACTTCATTTACTTTTAAATCACATAAATTCATGATAATCACCCTTTGCTATTAGTAATATATGAGACCTTATTTTTTTAGACACAAAAACATATTATTTACTATGAATCAAATTTTCAATGACATTTTCAATTTAAATCCAAGATATTCTACTACAATAGGTTTTATAGTAGCACTTCTTTTAATTGATAATTTGAATGCAGCAGAACAAAACTTAGTTGGAAACTGGCTTGAATTTGTTGGGCAAACTATTCTTACTAATGCTGCTAGTCAAACAGTCATTGAAAGTAGAGCAACAGGTAACTTAATAAATATAAATTCAAAAGAAATTAAATGTGTATATAATCCACCTGTTTATGATATTAAAAAAATTAAACAAATTATTAATCAATTTTATCCAAATAATAAAGATGAAGTAGATATTATAATGAAATCACTAAAAGAATTACAAAAAAAGGTTGAAGAATTAAAAAAAGATTAGTTACTTTCCAATAACTAACCTTTCAGCATCATTCTTATTTACTGATATTTTAACAGTGTATCTTGATAGTTCATCATTATCAAATATTTTATTTTCTTTTAAATCATCTAAATAAACACTTAATCTATCTCTATCATCTAATTTTAATGATACATACACTGTATTACTAGTTCTTTTAGTATAATAATCATAATAACATTCATAATATTTAAGTTCAATTTTAACTTTATCTTTTAATGTTTTATCATATACAACTTCGTATTCAGTATCATAATTACTATTAAAATTAATTTTTAATTTTTTAGTTTTATCAGATGGTAAAAGATAATTTTCTATTTTAGTAGTCATACTATATTTTTCACTTACATCTTGTATTACTTCTACTTTGGTAATTTTATACATTGTATCTGCTATACCATATGATATTAATATCAAAGATAATATTATTATAACTAAATTTACAAATAATCTATTTTTTCTTTTAAATATTAATTTATTAATCATTATGATAATCCATAAAAATAATATATCAAGTCCAAATAATGAAATACATATTCCTATAAATTTAATACCATCTAAATATGCTATTAATGATGCCATAAAAACAACACTAATCCATAACCATATAAATAATAAAATTGTTATTAATATAATACCTAATATTTTTAAAACTACTCTACTTATTCTAGTCTTTTTACTTTCAAATAATTTCTTTTCAGTAGTTATTTCTGCAATTTCACTTAGTTCATCATTTACTTCTTCTTTTATTTCATTACTAACTTCTTTTATTTCATCAACTACTATTTCTAAATCATTTTTCTTTTTAAATTTTGATTTAAATTTATTAAATAAATTTTTAGTTTTATCTTTTATATTAAGTTTTTCTTTTTTATTTGATTTCTTAGTTTTGCCTTTGCTTACTTTATCTTTACTCTTTTTGTCTTTTGTATTAGTTTTATCTTTTTTTGCCTTTAATAGTTTTTCTTCTTTCTTATTATCTTTTTGAATTTTTTTAAATGCTTTTTTATTTCTTCTAACTTCTTTATAATTATTTAATTTTTGTTTTAAAGTTAATTTTTCTTTACTTTCTTTTTTATTTATTTTTTCTTTATTAGTTTTAATTTCTTTATTTTTTCTTTTAAATATTTTATGTATGAAAGAATTAGATTTAATAATTTCTATTTCTTTTGTAGCAACTTCTTCTGGACTACCTAATTCTTTTAAAATATCAGTAATCTTTCTATTTTTACTTTTTTCTTCTTTTATAATACTTTCATATTTAGAAACTATTGCTTTTCTTTTTTTAGAACTTACTTTTTTTAAATTTTTTTCTAACTCTTCTAAATATTTTTTATCCTTCTTCATACAAATTATCCCCTTTAAATGATTATATATAATATTATATAAACCAATATTTGTCAATAATTTTATGAATTTTATATAAAAAAATATTACTATTACTAGCAATATTTTTTCTATTTATTATAATTAACTAAGTTCACTTAATTTTGAACTATATTTAGTATACGCTTTTTCTATTTTATTTTCTTCTTCTGGTGTTACAGTGTACCAACCCTTAGCAAACATTAAATTATAAATATCTCTTGCCATATCTTTTGTATCCTCAAAGATATCAATAATCTTTTTATATAAATATTTATTACTCATTTCATTAATTGCTACACTATAACTATTTGAAATATTTTTTTCTGATAACATAATATCATTTAAAATATCTTCATCATTTAACATTTCATCTTTTGGTGTTTGTTCACATTCATTTTTTATTTCTTTCATTTTTATTCCTCCTTACTCTAAAATATTTAATAAATCTTTATAATGTTTAGCATGCATTTTCTTTGCTTTAATAAGAATTTCCTTTACTTCACTATCTTCAACATTTTCTAAAAATGCATATATTTTTTTATTCATTATAAAATTCCAATTCATCATATCTTCAATATATAATAAATCTTTAATTGATATAACATTTGGTGTTTCTTTCATAGTTTTTACCTCCTAGTAATATTATTTACAAACTTGCAAATAATAATTATGTAAAATTATTCCAAATAAATTAGCACTTTCTATTGACAAGTGCTAATTATTGAGTATAATTATATATGTAAGGAGATGATAATAAATGAGTTTATTACCAGGAAAATTTTATTTAGATGATTTCTTTGATGATTTTGCACCAATGCCAAGAATGCCAAGAATGGATATGAAATGCGACATCTATGAAAAAGGTGGTAATGTTCACATTGAACTAGACGTTCCAGGATTTGACAAAAAAGATATCAAAATTGATGTTGAAGATGGAATTCTTACAGTAGAAGCAACAAAAGATGAAGAAAAAGAAGATGAAAATAAAAACTACTATAAGAAAGAAAGAGTTTATGGTTCTTTCAAAAGACAATTCAATGTTGGAAGTATTAGTGAAGAAGATATCAATGCTAAATTCAATAATGGTGTATTAGAAATCTCTTTCCCAAAAGAAGAAAAGAAAGAAACAAAGAAATTCATAGAAATAAAATAAGTAAAAAAATTAAGGATAATCAAAATTGGTTATCCTTTTTTATTTATCTAATATAACAGACCATATTATCTTTTGCACTATCTATTATTTATGAATTAGAAGTACAGAAACCCCAAAAAAAGAATAACAATCAAGTTATCCTTTTATTTTGTAACATTAAATCTAAAATAGCAAATATCTCCATCTTGCATAATATAATCTTTACCCTCTAATCTTGCCTTACCTGCTTCTTTTACTTTAAGTTCACTTCCACATTCTATTAAATCATCATAACTCATAACTTCTGCTTTAATAAAACCTTTTTCAAAATCAGTATGAATTATACCTGCACATTCAGGTGCTTTCATTCCATCTTTAAATGTCCAAGCTCTTACCTCATCCTTACCAACTGTAAAAAATGTTTTAAGACCAAGAACATGATATGTAATATGAATTAATTGATCAAGTCCACTATTAGCAATACCTAAATCACTTAAAAATTCTTTTTTACTTTCTTCATCAAGTTCAGATAATTCACTTTCTATTTTAGTACACATTACAACAACAGATGATCCCTCAGTACTTGCTATATTTCTTACTTCTTTTACATATTCATTATCACCATTTAATAAATCATCTTCACTAACATTAGCAAGATATATAAATGGTTTTATTGTTATTAAATTATAAGTTTTTAATAATTTTATTTCTTTTATATCAAAATCTACTAATCTTAACATTACCCCAGATTTTAAATTCTCAATTGCTTTCTTTAAAACAGATACTTCAAATAAACCTTCTTTATCATTAGTAGTAACTGCTTTCTTTTCTACTTTTAATAATCTATTTTCTACTATTTCTAAATCACTTAATATTAATTCATAATTAACTATTTCAATATCTCTTCTAGGATCAATATTCCCCTCAACATGTATAATATCTTTATTTTCAAAACATCTAACTACTTCAACAATAGCATCAACTTCTCTAATATTAGCAAGAAATTTATTACCAAGTCCCTCTCCTGTTGATGCTCCTTTTACAAGACCTGCTATATCAATAAATTCATATTGAGTATTTATTAATCTTTCTGGCATATACATATCATTTAGGGTTTCTAACCTTTTATCTGGAACACTTACAACACCAACATTTGGATCAATTGTTGCAAAAGGATAATTTGCTGCTAGAATATTTTTCTTAGTAATTGCATTAAACAATGTACTTTTTCCTACATTAGGAAGTCCTATAATTCCTGCTTTAAGCGCCATAAGTTACACCTGGGAATGACCCTATTCCAATTGGAATACCTATCATATACCATCCAACAATAATTGTACACCAAATTACTGCTATATATAAACTATAAGGAACCATATATCTAACACTACCAAATAATGTTACCATATCTCCTTTATTATATTTTTCTAAAAAGGCTAAGTATATTACAAAATATGTAAATATTGGAGTAATACCATTAGTTATTGATTCTCCTGCTGTATACATAATTTGTGAAAATTCAGGACTAATACTTGCATTCATTAAAAGTGGAACAATTGATGCTGATAATATAGTCCATTTAGTAAGAGAATCAGGACATAATATATTACAAACACTAACGAGTAATATTACAATTAATATTAAACCAATACCTGTAAAATTAAGTCCACTTATAAGATTTGATATAAATGCAGTTAATACTTCCCCAATACCACTTTCTTTAAATACATTTATAAATATAGATGCAAAGAATATAAGTACAAGTATACTACCTATTTTATCTAATGAATAAGCAAGACTTTCTGTTACATCTTTACTATTTTTAATTGTCTTAGTCATAAATCCATAACTAAAACCAACAATCACAAATAACAATGTTGCTATAAATATAAATCCTTTATTAAATAATGAATTTACACCAAATAACATATCAATATATTTAGTCGCGGTATTATCAAGTAATGCACCAGATAATGGTAGTCCTGGTATAATCATATAAATTATTATTAAAGTATATAGAATACCAACTCCAATACCTACTATTAAACCTCTTAATTCTTTATTAGTTATAACTGCTTCTTCTTCATCAAATTCATATCTAGGAAGTCTTGGCATAATCTTTTTTTCAGTAATATGTGTAAATACAAAAGCTGTTACAAGTAATACTAAAATCATTATAAATAATGAAAAGAATATACCAATATCATATGTAGCATCAGTAATTCTTGCTGCATTTAAAGTAAGAGTTAACAGTGAACTATCAGTAGCACTTAAAAATATATTAATTCCTGTACCAAATGATAAGGCTGCAAATGAAGCAATAATTCCTCCAAAAGGGTTTCTTCTTCCATATTTAAATAATAAAGCACCAATTGGTAACATAACTACAAATCCAATATCACCAAGTAATGAGAATAATAAACTTATAAATATTAATATAAATGTTAATGTATTCTTTTTAGAATTCTTGGTAAGTATTGTAAAAAATGTCCTCATAAATCCTGTCTTTTCAAGTACACCTATTCCAATTAATATTATTATTAATGTAGATAATGGTGTAAAATTAACAAAATTACTAACAGAACTTGTAACTATGTATTTAATACCAGATGTACTAAATAAATTTTTAACTTCAACTACATTATTTACTATATCATTTGTTCCTCTATTAATAGTTGAATATTCTCCTTGAACATTAAGTAAATGAAGAAAACCACTTAAAATAATAGTAATAAGAGTTAAAATAATAAATGTCATAATAGGACTAATTTTCTTTTTCTTCTTAAACATTAATATTCCTCAACTTTCTTTAATTTTTTATCAAATTCTATTCTATCCATCATAATACTTCTTCCACATTTAACACATTTTATTTTAATGTCTACACCTACTCTTGTAATTTCCCATAAATTTGTTCCACATGGATGAGGCTTTTTCATTATGACTTTACTTCCAATTTTATATTCTTTATTCATTTTAATCAACTTTCACTTCAATATTTAATATATCAAGTATTCTTTCTAAATCTTTTTCACTATTAAAAGGAATTACTATTTTTTTATTTTGTATTTTTACTTTATTTCCTATTTTTTCTGTTATTGCTTCTTCTACATAATCATATGTATTATCTTTAATTCTAGTAATTTTATTTGTTCTTTTATATAGTGGATTACTTGCTATATCTTCAAGTTCTCTTACAGATAACTTTTCTTTTTTAACTCTAAGTGCTAGTTCTTTTATTTTATCAGTGTCTTCTAATTTACTTAATACTTTTGCATGTCCCATAGAAATTAAATTATTTAATACGTCATTTTTAACTTCATCTGGAAGTCTTAAAAGACCTAACATATTAGTGATATAACTTCTACTTTTACCAATTCTACTTGCTAGTTCTTCTTGTGTTATATTTAGTGCTTTTATTAAATTTGCATATGCTTCTGCTTCTTCTATTGCTGTTAAATCTTCTCTTTGAATATTTTCAAGTAACGCGATTTGCATCATGTCTTCATCACTAAATTCTTTTACAATTGCTGGTATTTCTTCCACACCAACAAGTTCACAGGCTTTCTTTCTTCTTTCACCTGCTACGATTTCATAACCTTTTATACTTTTAGTTACAATAATTGGCTCTAATACTCCATATTCTTTTATTGAATTTGCAAGTTCTACTAATTTTTCTTGGTCAAATGTTTTTCTTGGTTGATATGGATTACTTCTAAGTTCATTAATATTAATTTGCACTATATCTTCACTTTTAGCGTTTTTTACTATTTCTTCTTCTAATGATTCTAGTGGATTAATATTTAATGATTCATTACTAAATAATTGTTCTAAGCCTTTACCAAGGGCTTTTCTTCTATTATTTGGATTCATTTCTATCTATCACCTCTTTTGCTAAATTTAAATATGCAAGTGCTCCTTTACTTTTTGGATCATATTCGATTATAGGTTTACCATGAGATGGTGCCTCTACTAATTTTACAAGTCTAGGTATTATTGTACTAAATACTTTTTCATTAAAGAATTTTCTTACATCTTCTACTACTTCTAAACCAAGTAGAGTTCTTCCATCTAACATAGTTAAAAGTACACCTTCAATATCTAAATGTGGATTTATACTTTGTTGTACTTTTAATATAGTTTGTAATAATTGTTGTACTCCATCTAAACTATAAAATTCACATTGTATTGGAATTAATACTGAATCAGATGCTGCTAGGGCATTTATTGTAAGTGTACCTAAACTAGGTAAACAATCTATTATTATATAATCATATCTATCTCTTATTGTATCTAATTGTCTTTTTAATTGTTCTGATATTACAAATTTATTATCTTGAAGACTAATTTGTATAAGTTCCATATCTATACCAGCAAGTTCTATTGTTGATGGAATTATACTTAAATTTTTAAATGGTGTTTTAATTATACTTTCTTTTATATCACAATCTCCAAGAATTACATTATATATACTTTTTTTAATTTTTTCACGTCCTACACCAAGTCCTGTTGTAGTATTACTTTGTGGATCTAAGTCAATAAGTAAAACTTTTTTACCTAAAAGTCCTAACGAACTAGATAAATTAATACTTGTTGTTGTCTTTCCTACTCCACCTTTTTGATTTACTATTGCTATAATCTTTCCCACTGCATTTACCTTCCTTATCTACACAATATTTTATCATATATTAATTTTTTTTGAAATAGAAATGTGTTATAAATTTTGTATATATTAAAATTGCTAATGAAAATTTACATTAGCATTGATTTTATATTTATAAATTTATAGGTTTGCTTAAAGTTTAAATAATAAATTGTTAATGTTATTGAATATTATTTTATTTCAACAATTAACTCAAAATTAAGCAATAGTTTTAAGGATTAAGAACTAAACGAGCACTGGTAAGATTATAAGCACGACCAGGGTCACCATCAAAACTGAATGATCCAGCAACAATAGAATCATAGTAGCAATTTCCACGATCAAACCAAGGATTTGTAGGTTCAATAAAGTTCGAGGTATCGGCATACCAAGCACTTTTAATATTATTATCTTCTTTATAAAATGGCCCTAACTCTCCTGTTGCATCTCCTAATATTCTATATTTATATGAAGTATTTGATGAAATTGATTTTGAATATATATCTAAATATTTATTATATGTTTCATTAGTTATTATGCTGTCCATTTCACTACCTTTAGCATTTTCTTCTATATATGATGCTACATATTCATATGATCCACCACTCATGTCATATACACCTGTTATATTTCCAGTTGTTGATGCAGTATACCCATTACTTGTATTCCATTTTGAGTTTTCTGTTGTACTATATTTTGCATCTTTTTCAGTTGCTGCATATCCTGTTACATATCCTACTTTATTATTTATTCTTACTTCATTATCTATTCCATATTTTGAATGTGAAAGGTATGCTACTGCTCCCCATTCTGTGTTTTTCATCATATGACTATCAAGATTTCTATTAAAGTTATATGCACTTTGAAAAAATGTTGCAACTGTTTGATTCCTCCATGAATATACATTTGGTTTTACTATTATTTTATTTTCTAAATTTGATAAATAATTTTCTGTAACTTGTGCATTTTCTGTTGTCCAAGTAGTTATTTCTTCATCAGTTATGGGTAAACTTGGATCTTCATTTTGATTATATCCTGTTTCAAATTTTCCTACCCAAAATCCATTTGATGGTATTGATAAGAATGCTGGATGCGTCATTAAATCTCCTATATCACAATCTCCATTTTCTCCACTTATCATTGGACTTGCACATTCTTTTTTAACATCATC
>CANRJN010000020.1 GCA_947630945.1 uncultured Bacilli bacterium
TTTGCATAAAAAGAAAAGCCTATTTTCAATAAAAAATATACTTTTTTCTTTTCTTCATCTGTCAAACTCGGGTTATAGCATTTATTAATATTATTTTCAATTAATAAAAAAATGTCAATAAATTTTTATAGTAAGAAAGGAGAAAATAATATTAGAATTAAAAGTAAATAATTAAATTATTTTATTTTTAGGAATTTGGGAAGAACATCCTAATTTTACTTTTAATTATGGCGAATTTGCCATAATTAAAAGTAAAATAGGTTTAAATAGTTATAAGATGAGTGAAACTTTTAAATAATAATGAAAAGAAATAAAATTTATAAATGTATAAAAGTTTTCAAAAATTAAGTGAAAACTTTTTAATTTTTCTTTAAAAAAACACAAATATAATATATAATTATTAAAGGAGTAGTAGATTATGAAAAAAGTACAAGAATACATAACATTTTTATCACCTGAATTTATATATGTACCTTTTGATAAACAAGAGTTAATTGTTTTACCAAGAAGTAGACAAATATATAATAATACATTACTTGGGAGTAAAGAAAATGGTAAAAAAATATTTAGTCCTGTTAGTGGAAAAGTAATTGGTATTAAAGATATGAATTACTCTAACTATACTTCTAAATCATTAGTTATTGAAAATAACTTTATGGAAAAGCGTGAAAAATTAAATCCTGTAAGAGATTTAAATAAAATAAAGAAAAGTGAAATAGTTGAATCATTAGAAAAATATGGTTTAAATAAAAAAATAAATAGTAAAACTACACTTGTAGTAAATTCTTTATATGATAAAAAATATGACTTAAAAGATATGGTTATTAATTATGAAAGTTATGAAGAAATATTAGAAGCAATAGATGAATTCATGGAAATATTTAATATGAAAACATGTTATATATGTATTGATAATAATGATTTAGTTTCTATAAATTCATATGAAAAATATATAAATGCTTTTTTAAATATATGTATAATTCATTCTAATAAAAAATTTAAAGACGATACATGTGTATTTTATAGTATAGAAGAAATACTTGCAATTCACAAAGCAATTCATTTAGATTATTTATATGATAATACTATTATTACTATTAATGATGGTAAAAGTACAATTGTTAAAGTTAAATTATATTCATGTTTAGGAGAAGTATTAAGAGCATTAAAAATAACTTATAGAGGTAAAATAATACTTGTAAATAATGAAGAAATAGGTAATGTTAATGACTTTGCAATAGATGAAAATGTAAGAAGTATTATTATAAAGGAAAAATAGTATGATATATGTATTTTTAGGAAATGACTTTAATATTGTTAAAAAAAATATGGATGAATTAGTAAGTTCATTAAATATAAATAACATAATCAAATATGATTTTACGGAAAGTAGTATGAGTGAAATATTAAATGAAGTAAATTATGTAGATTTATTTAATGAAAAGAAACTTATAATAGTATCAAATTTTTCTTTAAAAAAATTAAAAGAAAAAGATGAAATAATGCTTGATAATTATATATCAAATATGAATGATAATGTTATTATATTTAGATTAATAGATGATAGTCTTGATGATAGAAAAACTATTACAAAAACACTTAAAAGTAAATGTAAAGTTATAGAATGCAAACATCTTGATTATAAAAATTTATATGATTATGTAGCGACAATGTTTAAAGAAAATAAAATAAATATAACATATAATCAAGTTAAAAAAATATTAGATTTATGTGAATATAATGTAGACTATACAATAAATGAAGTAGAAAAATTACTAATATATAAAATAAATGATAAAACTGTAACAGATAAAGATATAGATGATGTAATTAGTAGAAATAGAGAAAAAGAAATGTTTACATTAATAGAAAATGTACTTTCTAAAAATATTGCTTTAAGTATTGAATCATTTAAAGTGCTTGTAAGTGGTAAAACAGAAAGTGTAGTAGTGCTTGATAATTTATCTAAACAATTTAGACTTTTATATCAAACTAAAATACTTTCAAAATCAATGAATGAAAGTGAAATATCTAAAAAATTAATAGTAAATCCATATGTTATTAAAAAATTATATCCATATATAAATAAATATACAGAAGAGGAAATCATAAATGTATTATATAAATTAAGTGATATGGACTATGATATAAAAGTTCAAGGTTATGATAAAAATAAAGTTTTAGAATCATTTTTCTTAACTTTATAACATATACTTTACATTAAATTAATAAAATTATTATGTAAGTATTAAAAAATTAAGTATAATTGTATTAAAGGAGGCACCAAAATGTTAATATTAGCAAAAAGTATTTTAGGATTAATGTTAGGATTTTTTGTAGCAGTAGTATTTGGTTGGTTTTTAATACCACTACTAAAAAAATTAAAATGTAAACAATCTATTAGTATATTTACTGCATTTAGACATGCAGATAAAAATGGAACTCCAACAATTGGAGGACTTATATTTATAATACCAACACTTCTTACAATGTTATTTTTATATTTAAGAGGTAGTTTAGAAATAACACATAGTTTATTAATTATAATATTTGTATTTATTTCTTATGCAGGACTAGGATTTGTTGATGATTATTTAAAAATAAGAGAGAAAAATAATGAAGGACTTTCTATTCCACAAAAACTTTTAATACAAGTTTTAATTGCACTAGTATTTTTCTATATTTATATGCAAGGTGGGGGAGATGCTAATGTTACGATTACATCTCTTGGAATAGATGTAGATTTAGGATGGATATATGGACTATTCATATTATTCTTACTTGTTGGAAGTTCTAATGCAGTTAATTTAACTGATGGGTTAGATGGTCTTGCAGGAGGTCTATCACTTATTGCATTTTTAAGTTTTGGAATTATTTCCTGGGGTACTACTTGGGTAGAAGGATATCAAGAAATTGCAATATTTTGCTTTATATTAGTTGGTGCATTACTTGGATTTTTAGTATATAATACACACCCTGCTAAGGTATTTATGGGAGATACAGGTTCCCTTTGTCTTGGTGCAACACTCGCAGCAATAGCAATACTTACAAAACACGAGTTATCTCTTGCATTAATAGGAGGCGTATTTGTAATAGAAACACTATCCTCTATAATTCAATTAACTGCTATTAAAAAGTTTCATAAAAAAGTTTTCTTAATGACACCAATACATCATCATTTTGAAAAATTAGGTTGGGCTGAAACAGATATAGTTAAAATGTTTTATATAGTAGGATTTATGCTTAGTATGATAGCAATTTATTATGGAGTTTGGATGTAAAATAAAAGTTATTTAAAAAATAAAACTTTAAATAACTTTTTTTATTCTCTTCCTAAAATATAATCAATAGAAGTATTACTAATTTTACTTAAATTAATTAATATGTCACTTTGAATTAATCTTTCTCCTCTTTCATAACTAGCAAGTGATGAAAAAGATGTATTTAATATTTTTCCAAGTTCTCTTAATGATAAATTAAGATTCCCTCTTATTTCTTTTAATTTTTTACCAATTAAAATTAAATCTATATTTTCTATTTTATTAGTATGTTTTTTCTTATTTGATAAATTTAATATATAATCAATATTTACTTCATAAAAATTTGATAATTGAATAAGTCTTCTAGTAGGTATAGGTATTTTATTTCTTTCCCATTCTGAATATGTAGATTCTGCAATACCTAAAATATTAGCAATTTGTTTAGATTTTAAATTCTTTTCTTCCTTTAATTCTTCTAATCTATTATTATACATAATATCACCTACAATATAATTTTCACATTTTTGAAAATATTTTTAAAAAATATTCACTAAATAAGCACAACATATGATATAATTAAATAAACAGGAGGGAATTTTTATGGAAAATAATGAATTAGAAAGAGTAAAAAGAGAAGTAACAAATGATGTTGATAATATGGAGGATATAATTTATTTATTAACATTAGATAATATAATTAATTTATATGAAAGTGCTAAAAATGAGAAAAAGGAGTATGAATTTATCAAGTCACTAGATAAATATTTGAATTATATTAAAGATAATTATTCACTTAGAAAGATTGAATATATTGTACTTACAGATATAACTTTAAATAATAAATCTTTAAGTAGTATTAATGAAAGTGAATATAAAAAATTATTTTTATTTAATTTTTATGATAATGTTATGTATTATTCTAAATTTGTAGAAGACGATGCAGATTTATATAAATTAGGTTTAGAATTTTCAGAATATGATTTTGATAAAGATATAGATAAAATAGAAAATGTAGTTAAAAGTATTATAAATAATAGAAATACATTAATATCTAACGCGTTTATATCACATAATGATATTAAAAAAGAAGATGATTACTTTATAGTATTATTAGATAATCTTGCATCAAAATATTATGAATAATTAACTTTTTATAATTAAAACCACGTGTATGTACGTGGTTATTTTATTTTGTATAAAAACATAAAATTTAATATGATAAAAAATATGTCTAAAACAAATAAACTAATTATTATATCTACTTTATTATTATCATTAATTGGTGTAATAATGATTTATTCTAGTAGTTATATATGGGCAGAATTTAAATATAATAATCCATATAAATATGTATTACAACAAGGAGTATTCTTTATTATAGGTATTTTTTTAATGTATGTATTTTATAAAATAGATTATAATATTTATAAAAAACATTCAAATAAATTTTTATTAGTTTGTTTAGTTTTACTTATTTTAGTTTTAATACCTGGAATTGGTAGTGTTAGAAATGGTAGTAGAAGTTGGTTTGGAATACTTGGATTTGGTTTTCAACCAAGTGAACTTACTAAAATAGCATTAATTATTTTTACTTCAAAATATTTATCTAATAATGATAAATTAAAAAGATACACTTTTAAGTTTATGGCACCAATATTAGGTGTAATTGCTGTGTTTTTTGCTCTTATAATGTTAGAACCTGATTTTGGTACTGATATGGTTATAATGTGTTCTTTAATTGGTCTTATATTTATATCTGGAACAAATGTATCAATATTTGTAAAATTAGGTATTCTTGGTGTTATTGGAATAATTATTTTAATTTTAATCGCGCCATATAGATTAGATAGGATTACATCATTTTTAAATCCATGGAGTGATCCACTTGGAAGTGGATTTCAAATGATACAAAGTTTATATGCTATTGGTCCTGGTGGATTTTTAGGATTTGGATTTTTAAATTCAAGACAAAAACATTTTTATCTTCCAGAACCTCAAACAGATTTTATATTTTCAATTATCACAGAAGAATTTGGTTTCATTGGTGCCTTAGTTTTAATACTACTATTTATAACTTTATTTTATAATATAATTAAAAATTCTTTAAAACAAACAGATTTATTTGCTAAATATTTATCATTTGGTCTTGCTTTTTTACTTATGTTTCAAACTTTATTAAATTTATCAGTAGTAGTAGGCTTAATTCCAATTACAGGTGTAACACTTCCTTTTATTTCTTATGGTGGCTCATCGCTACTTGTTAGTATGTCTTCAATTGGAATGATATTAAATACTTTTAGAGATATAGAAAATTAAATATAATTATAAATGATTTATTAAAATTCCATGATATAATAAATAATATAGGAGTGTTAAATATGAAAACAAATATTGTATTAACAGGTATTTTAAAAGACAAAGATTTACTTTTAATAGTAAAAAGAAATGAGAATGATGAATTATACCCAGGTGCTTGGGAATTTCCTGGAGGTCATTTAGAAAAAGGAGAAACTTTAAAAGATGGTTTAAAAAGAGAACTTAAAGAAGAAATTGGATTTACTGATGAATTTAATCCGATAATTACTCATTATTATGATGAAGTTAATGAAAAAAATAATGTATTAGTGCATGATTTAGAAATTGACTTTATTATTAATGTAGATAGTTCTAAAATTAATGTTAAATTAAGTAATGAGCATTGTGATTATAAATGGGTTATAAAAGATTCTGAATATTTAGATGAATTTATAAAAGATAAATTATCAAATATTTAAAATAAATAGAATAAAAAATATGTAATAGTAAAATGTCTAAAAATATATAGTGTAAAAATAAAATAATATGATAAAATAAATACATAAAATCAAATAAAATAATTCTAAATGTCGGAGGGTATGATGCAATGAAAGATTTTGATAGTATTAATCCAATTTATTATATTGATGAAAATGATAAAAAATTGATAAAAAGCATAGAAGATAAAATAAATATCATTTCACTTAATGAAAAAAATAGAAAGAAAAATTTAAAAGTTAAATCAAGAGTTAGATCTATATATTCTTCTCTTGCAATAGAAGATAATTCTCTTTCATTAAATAGTGTAGAAAATATTGTAAATAATAAATTGGTATTAGGAAAAAGAAAAGAAATACAAGAAGTTAAAAATGCTAATTTTTTATATGAACATATAAGTGAATATAATTGGATGGAAGAAAAAGATTTTTTAAAGTCACATTCAATTATGATGAAATATCTTTGTAAAGATGAAGGTAAGTATCGTAATCATGGAGAAGCAGTAAAAAGAGGCAATGAAATAATATATAAAGCACCTGAATCTATACTGGTTCCAACACTTATGAAAAGTTTATTTAAATTTATAAATGAAAACGAAAAAGAAATTCATCCTTTAATACTAGCATCTATATTTCATTATTATTTTGTATATATTCATCCTTTTAGTGATGGTAATGGTAGAATGGCAAGATTTTGGGTAAGCCTAATTCTGTTTACATGGAAAAAAGAATTTGAATATATTCCTTTTGAAGAAGAAATGTATTTACATCAAGAAGAATATTATGATTCTATTTCTGCATGTCATATTAATGGAAATGCTAATGTCTTTATAAAATTTATGTTAAAAACAATAAATAATACCTTAGAAAAAACTACCCAAAAAACTACCCAAAAACAACATATAAAATTAAGTAAGAATCAGAAAAAAATTATAAAATTAATAGAAGAAAATCCAAATATAACAAGAGATGAACTTGCAAATCTTTTAAACATTACATCTGATGGAGTCAAATACAATTTAAAGAAACTAGAAGATGCAAATATATTAGAAAGAATAGGACCTAATAATGGAGGATACTGGAAAGTAAAAAATAATAGATTATGATTATATCTTCCTTTTTGTATTAAAATATGTTATAATAATGGGCATTGAAGGGGAGTATTATAAATGGAATTATATACTGATAAATTATTTGTAGGAAAGATTGGAAAAATTAAAAGAAATGCAAATAATAAAAAAATAATTGAACCTACTCATGAATATATAATATTTGAAAAAAATAATAATATTGGGATAGATGTTTTAACAAATAATAGATTTGTATTTAAAGATAAAATTGCTAAATGTATTGAAAAAGATGATATAACTATTATTGATTTTAAAAAATTATCATTATTTTTACCTGATAATACTCTTGAATTTGTAAATGATTATGATATTTTAGAAGTATTTAATAGAGTTAATAATTCTGTTGTTTTTGATAATGTAGAAAATCAAAATTTTTCAAATATATCTGTATTTCAAAATGATGCTAGAAGCGAAAATAATAAAATACTTCATATTTAAAATTACTAATTAAGATATTTATTTAAGAAAACTATTAATAGAGTTTTCTTTTATATTGTGATAAAATATTTAATGTAATTAATCTTTAAATGGAGGCGAGTATGAACGAAATTAAATGTCCAAAGTGTGGTACTGTTTTTCAAATTAATGAAAATGATTACTCTTTAATAGTTAAACAAATAAGAGATAGTGAATTTGATAAAGAGATGAGTGTAAGAGAAAAAGTATTTGAAAAAGATAAAGAAAATTTAATTAAGATAACAAAATCTAATTATGAAAATGAATTAACTAAGAAAGATGCAGAAATAGATAAATTAAAACAAGAATTAAAATTACAAGAAACAAAGCAAGAATTATCTATAAAAGATGCTATTAGTAAAAAAGATAAAACTATTGATGAACTTAAAAATAAAATATCATTAAATGAAACAGAATATTTATTAAAAGAAAAGAATATAAAAGATAGTTATGAAGAAAAAATAAAAAATAAAGATGAGCAAATCGCGTATTATAAAGATTTTAAAGCAAGACAATCTACTAAAATGATAGGTGAATCATTAGAGGTACACTGCAATAATGAATTTAATAAATTAAGACCATTATTTAAAAATGCATACTTTGAAAAAGATAATGATGCAAAAAGTGGCTCTAAGGGAGACTTTATATTTAAAGATTATGATGAATATGGTAGTGAAATAGTATCAATTATGTTTGAAATGAAAAACGAAGCAGATACAACATCAACTAAACATAAAAATGAAGACTTCTTTAAAGAATTAGATAAAGATAGAAAAGAGAAAAAATGTGAATATGCAGTTCTTGTATCTCTTCTTGAAATAGATAATGATTACTATAATGATGGTATAGTAGATGTATCTTATAAATATGATAAAATGTATGTAATAAGACCACAATTTTTTATACCATTAATTACATTAATTAGAAATGCTGCTTTAAATACACTTGAATATAAAAAAGAATTACAAATAATTAGAAATCAAAATATAGATATATCTCATTTTGAAGAAAATATGAATAAATTCAAAGAAAATTTTGGTAGAAATTATAAACTTGCTAGTGATAAATTCTTTAAAGCAATAGATGAAATTGATAAAACAATTGACCATTTACAAAAAACAAAAGAAGCATTGTTATCAAGTGAGAATAATTTAAGACTTGCAAATAATAAAGCAGAAGAATTAACTATAAAAAAACTTACACATAATAATGATACAATGACAAAATTATTTGAAGAAAATAAAAAAGAAAAAGAACTTATAAATGAATAAAAATACTAGGGCTACTAGTATTTTTATATCATATAAAAGTTTTCTGCTGTATCTACTGTTGTACTTTCTAATTTTTGTAATCTAGTATCTAAATTTTTAACTTGTCTTTCTAGTTTACTAATTCTACTTTCATAATCACTAGTATCTTGATAATAATCATTATTTATAATATTAGGATTATTATTTGGAACCATATTAGGATTTTGCATTGGCATATTCATTGGTACTAGATTTTGTCCATATGCTTGATATTGAGTATTTACATTATAACCACTAGGTGGAATTACAACACCTGGGTTTTGATATCCTTGAACTGTATTTTGATAAAACATATCTCTATTTTTCATTATAAATCACCTACAATAATATATGACAAATTAACTATCTTAGTGTATAATATTCATAAGAGAGGTGAGGATTTTGAGATTAAAACATATTAAAAATGCAGATATAATTATATCAAATTCTAAATATTTAATTAAAAATCCAGAATTATATAAAGGGAAATGGAAAACTTTATTTAATAATAAAAACGATATTGAGATAGAAATAGGCATGGGGAAGGGTAAATTTATTATAAGTAAAGCAATTAATAATCCAAATATTAATTATATAGGTATTGAAAAATATGATAGTCCCTTAGTAACTGCTGTTAGAAATTTAGAAGAACTAACATTACCAAACTTAAAATTAATATGTTTTGATGCTAGTAATATAAACGATATTTTTGATAAAGAAATTTCAAAAATATATCTTAATTTTAGTGATCCTTGGCCTAAGAAAAGACATACTAAAAGAAGACTTACATCACCAAACTTTTTAGAAAAGTATGATAAAATATTTAAAAATCAAAAAGATATTGAAATGAAAACAGATAATGATTTATTGTATGAATATTCATGCACGTCTTTTTCAGAAAATGGATATGAAATTATTAAAACTGATACTAATTATTTAGATGAATATAGAACTGAATATGAAGATAAATTTATTAGTCTTGGAAAGAATATAAATTATGTACATGTTGTTAAAAAATAATTTTTTTGATATAATTTGTAATGGAGAATAAAAATGATTAAAAAAATATTAATTATAATTTGTGTATTTATGTTATGTGGATGTAATACTTTGAATATAAATAAATTAACACTTAATGAAATAGTTGATGCCTCTATTAATAAAGAAATTAAAGATTATAATGTAAATAATAAAGGATATAGATATTTATTACCAACTGAATTTAGTGTTTTTAAAGATGAAGATTTTGTACAAGAATTAACATCACATAATAGTATATATTATTTAAATGTGGATATAGTTAGTTATTACTATAAAAATAAAATACAGACTGAACATGATTTAAATGATTATGAATACTTTACATTTGAGAGTGGTGAAAAAACAGGATATTTAAGAATTAGAAAAAATAATGATTACTTTTTTGTTGAGTTGTGTTATAATTATGCTATAATAGAAGTAGAGGTTAAGATGGAAGACCTAAGATATGCAGTATCAAGAGGTATGATGATTTTAAACTCTATTAAATATAATGATGTAGTAATAGAAAAATATATCAATGAAAATGATATAGATTCAAAAGAGACAATTTATAAAATACCTGAACCTAAAAATAAAAATGATTCAAAAAATATACTACAATATATTGAAGAATATGAAGAATCAGAAGAGTAAGAAAGAGGTGCAATTATGGGTGTATTTTCAAAATTAAAAGGTATATTTTATGATGAAGTAGTAGTAGATGAAGATGTACCAGAAGAAGAATTAAATAAGGTAGATAAAATAGTTAAAAGAGAAGTTCAAGAAGAAAAACCAAAAATTGAAGAAATAAAATATAAGACTATTGAACTTGAACCTGAAAAGAAAGAAGAGCCAATTAAAACTGATAGTACATTTAGTGAGAGAGATTTATTCAAAAGTGAAAGAACATTTAATTTTACAGAATTTGATGATGAAGAAGAGGTTAATACTCCTACAAGAAGAAATGTTTTGAATAATATCGAAAAACCAGCCAATAATACTAATAGTATGGCAAATACTAGAAGTACTGAACCAATTGTTCAAGAACAACCTAAGACATTTAAACCAAGTCCAGTTATTTCACCTATATATGGTATTTTAGATAAAGACTATAAGAAAGATGAAATTAAATCAAAGACTGTAAAACCAAATGTTGCTACATCTAGTGTTACTAAATATGATACAGTTAGAAGAAAAGCATATGGAACACTAGAAGATGAATTAGAAGATACATTAAATTCAATAAATAAAATATCAACTACAACTATTAAAGATGAAATTAATAAAATAGATAAAGAAGTTGAAAAGTTAGAAAAAACATCTAAAATTGAAGATTTAATATCTAAAATAGATGATGCTACTAATGAATTTGATGATAGTTTAACTGTTGGAGATTTAGAAGATAGTGTTAAGATAACAAATTTTAGTGATAATGATGATATAAAAGAAGAAACTCATAAAGATGAAGCACTTGATAATACATTAGAACACGATCTATTTAATTTAATAGATTCAATGTATGATAAGGAGAATTAAAATATGAATGAAACATTACTTTTAGCAATATACTTATTATTGATAGTACTTATTGTTTTAGCAATAGCAGTTTTAATTAAAATATTACTTACATTAAATAAAGTAGATACACTACTTGATGATGTAACTACTAAGGTAAAATCATTAGACAAACTATTTAATGTTATTAATTTTGCAAATGATAGAATATCAATGATAGGTGAAACAGTAGTTGGATTTATAACAGGTGGACTTAAAAAGATTTTTAAATCAAGAAATAAAGAAAATGAAATGGAGGAAGAAGATTATGAGTAGAGAAGAAAAAAAAGGAACTGGTTTTGGTAAATTTTTAGGTGGTCTTGCAATTGGAGCAGGACTTGGAGTTTTATTTGCACCAGATAAAGGAGAAAATACAAGAAAAGTGCTTTCTAAAAAAATAGAAGATTTAGTTGCTAAATTAAAAGAAATTGATATGGATGAAGTTAAAGATGAACTTTTATATAAAGTTGAAACTCTTCAAGCAGATTTAAAAAATTTAGATAAAGAAAAAGCAAAAGATTTAGTTTTAAAAGAAGCACAAAATATTAGAGATAAAGCAGAAGATATTTATGAATATGCTATCGAAAAAGGAACTCCTGTTGTTGAAAAAGCAGCGGATGAAGTTAGAAAACAAGCACTTAAAGTAGTAAAAGAAGTAGAAAAGAAATTACAAGCCGATACTAAAAAAAGTAAAAATTAATAGGACAATTTAGTCCTTTTATTTTGCTAATTGACATAGTAATATTAATATGTTAAAATTCTAATATATTAAAATTAAATGCGAAGAAAATATTAATAAATCACTTATTAAAGAGAGTTTAGGATGGTGGAAACTAAATATAATATTTATTAATTCCTATTCTTCTTATGCAGATAAATTAAAAGTTTATCCGGGATATCCCGTTATTAAAATTAAGTAAAACTAAAGGATGGTACCGTCTTTATGACTCCTTATATCATCCTTTTTATTTTGGAGGAATTTTATGAAAAATGAAAAAATAACTTTAAGAAGTGAAGATTTTGCTAAATGGTACACAGATGTAGTAAAGGCTGCTAGGCTTGCAGATTATTCAACAGTAAAAGGGTGTATTATATTTGAACCTAATGGTTATGCAATATGGGAAAAAATGCAAAGTGTACTAGATTCAATGTTTAAAGAATGCGGTCATCAAAATGTATACTTACCAGTATTAATACCAGAAAGTTTACTTGCAAAAGAGGGTGAATTAATTAATGGCTTTGCACCTGAATGTGCATGGGTTACAACTGGTGGACAAGATACGTTAGAAGAAAGACTTGCATTTCGTCCTACTAGTGAAACATTATTTAGTGACTATTATAGTAAAACTGTTAAAACATATAGAGATTTACCAAAACTTTATAATCAATGGTGTAATATAATTAGATGGGAAAAAGAAACAAGACCGTTTTTAAGATCAAGAGAATTTTTATGGCAAGAAGGGCATACAGTTCATGCAACTAGTAAAGACGCTGAACTTGAAGCAAATAGAATGTTAGATGTATATAAAACATTCTTTGAAAAATATCTAGCAATACCAGTAATCACAGGAAAGAAAACTGAAAAAGAAAAATTTGCAGGAGCAGAATATACACTTACAGTAGAAGCACTAATGCAAAATGGAGTTAGTTTACAGTCTGCTACTAGTCACTATTTTGGACAAAAATTTTCACGTGCATATGACATAAAATTTGTAAATAAAAATAATGAATATGAATATTGTTATCAAACATCTTGGGGAAGTACAACAAGAATGATAGGTGCTTTAATTATGGTTCACTCAGATGATAGAGGACTTGTATTACCTCCAAAAATTGCGCCAAAACAAGTATGTATTATTCCTATTAAAAATGATGAAAAACTAATAGATATTAGTGAAAAAATAAATGAATCATTAAAATCAAAAGGTATTAGTTCATATATTGATTATTCAGATAAATCAGCAGGATTTAAATTTGCAGCATCAGAAGTTAATGGAATACCACTTAGAATAGAAATAGGTCCAAGAGATTTAGAAAATAATGAAGTTACAGTTGTTAGAAGAGATACATTAGAAAAAGAAAATGTTAAATTAAATGATATAGTAAATGTATCTATGCAATTACTTGATAAAATACAAGATAATTTATATGAAAAAGCACTAAAAAATTTAAAAGATAAAACTTATGATGCAAGTACACTAAAAGAAGTAGAAGAAATAATGAATAATCATCCAGGATTTGTTAATGCTTATTGGTGTGGAGATAATGAATGTGAACTTAAAATGAAAGAAATAAAAGGTACTAAATCTAGATGTATTACTGAAAGTAAAGATTATGAATATGAAAAATGTATTGTATGTGGTAAAAATGCAAAACATAAAGTAGTGTGGGGAATACAATATTAACAATATAAAATACATTTCAAAAATGAAGTGTATTTTTTAATATTAATTTTTAATTGATTTAAATTAGTTACTACTCAGCGATAAAGAGCAAAAAAGTAAAAATATAATTATAAAATAAAGAAAAATATGATATTATATATAAAGCGAGAAGATCTACTTTAACCAAATAGATCAACACACATCTCGCTTTTTTTGTGAGATTGTGTTATGATTATAGTGGTTAAAGTAGGATGTGTGGTAAATGACAAAAAATAATGATATATATAAGATGTATGAAGAAGAATTTTACAAAGTTGAAAAACTTAATAAAATTGTTAATAATCAAAAATTGGAAATAAATACATTAAAATATGAATTAAGGCTTTCAAAAGAAAGAGTTGTGTTAGAAGTAAATAAGGCTACAAAATCGTATATAGAAGAAAATATCAAATTAAAAGAAGAATTAAATAATGCTTTAAAAGAAATAGATAGATTAAAATTTGAAAAAGAAAATAAAAATAATTATTTAATAGATAAATTGACTAATCAAATTAGTAAAGATAGTACTAATTCATCAATTCCAACAAGTAAAGAAATTAGAAAAGCAAAAACAGGAGCAAATATTTACAATCATCGTGAGAAAACGAATCGTAAAACAGGTGGACAGTTAAACCATAAAGGGATAACTTTAACCAAAGAACAATTAGAGCAAAAAATAAAAGATAATAATTTAAAAGTTGTAGAAATTAAACATTATGTTAAGTGCAATTCTAAAAGAAAAAATAAAATTAAATATAAAGTTGGTATATATATGGAAACTGTTATAGAAAAGCATATTTTCGTATATGGAAAAAATTATCAAGAAAAAATGTCAGAAAAATATTATAGTGATGTAACATATGATGATAGTGTTAAATCTTTAATAATTATGTTAGGCAATTACTATTCTTTAAGTTATAATAAAATTCAAGAATTAATAAGTGATTTAACAAATAACATAGTAAATATATCCCAAGGAACAATAGATAATATTTATAAAGATTTTTCATCTAAAACAGTAGAAACACTAAATAATATTACAACAAATATACTGAACGGAAAATACACACATACAGATGAAACCGTAACAAGAGAAAATGGAAAAGAAAGTTACTATCGAGGATATGGAAACAAATATAATGTTCTTTATAAATACCATCATAAGAAAGGAGATATTCCAATAAAAGAAGATAACATTTTAAATAATTATTATGGAACAATAATATCAGATCATGAAGTAGGTATTTTTAAATATGGAACAAATAATCAAGATTGTATTATTCATATAGGAAGATATTGCAATGAACAAATACAAAATGTTTATGAAATAAAGTGGCCAAAAGAAATATTTAAGTTGTTGTTAAAAAATGAACGTAATAGAAAAATATTATCAAAGTTTGGAAGAGAAAAATTTACAAAAGAAGAAATAAAATTAATCGAACAAGAATATGATGATATTTTGAATCAAGGAATAATAGAAAATAAAGAAATTTATTCAACTTATTGGCAAGAAAAAGCAAATACACTTTTAAAAAGATTAAAGAAATATAAGAGTACTATCTTATTTTATATTCATGATTTTTCAATTCCTTATGACAATAATTTCATGGAGAGAACATTACGAATGGTTAAGGGAAAAACTAAAATATCTGGTGGATTTAGAAGTACAGAGGGAGCCATAAGATTTGGTAATACAATGAGCATTATTAAAACTGCTAGGTTAAGAAAAGTTAATGTATTTAGTTGTATTAAATCAATACTTAAAGATGAACCATTATTCACTTAATTTTTGCGTGAAAAAATAACAGAAGAACAAATCTATCTGTTATTTATTGCTGAGTAGTAACTTAAATTATTATAAAATACAATTTTTTATTAAATAATCTTTATTTTTTTATAAATATTTGCTAAAATTATATTTGTATAATAGAGAGGTTGGTTTTTAGTATGCTAGGAAAAATATTAACAATTAGTAAAAATTCAGCAACTTTACAAATTAATAAAGATGCAACTGAAATAAATGACTTAATTAATTTGCATGTTGTTTTTGAAGATGATAATAAAAAGATTTTAGGAGAGATAGATTCTATTAATGAAGATACTATTAAAGTTACTTTTCTAGGTGAACTTACACAAAATGACTTTATTGGTGGACTTATTAAAAAACCTAGTTTAAATGCAAAAGCAAGAATTATAAATGAAGAAGAATTAAAAATACTTACAGGTATTGAAGGAGAAAGTATTAGACTTGGAGTATCTCCTTTATATAATGATTTTCCTCTAAATGTAAGTATCGATGAGTTATTTTCAAACCATACTGCTATATTTGGTAATACAGGTAGTGGTAAAACTTATGGTATATGTAGGATAATTCAAAATATTTTCCCTAATTCAAATATTATTCCATATAAAGCCAATTTCTTTATATTTGATTCTTATGGTGAATATATAAATGCATTTAAAGATTTAAATAAAAATAATGAATTTTATTCATTTAAAGTAATAACAACAAATTTAGCAAAACCATATGAAAAATTGAATATACCTGTATGTTTATTAGAACTTGAAGATATATTAAATTTATTAGAAGCAACAAGTTTTTCACAAATTGCTATGGTAGATTCAGCACTTACTTATGCTAAAATGTTTGCTCGTGAAGATAAAGAAGCAGCAGACTTTAAAAATCATATTTTAGCAAAAGCAATTATATCAATTATGTATACAAATCAAACATCTGCAAGAATTAGAGATCAAATATTTGAAATATTAAGTGAAACTAATACACCAGAACTTGCATTAGATGCAGAAGTTCCAGGTATAGGTTTTACTCGTAAATTTAGAAATTGTTTTGATATAGATAGTGAAGGTAGATTTGCAGAACATAAAATAATTAGTGATTATATAAAACAATTTGTAGATGAAAATAGAAAATGGAATTATGAAGCAGAAGGAGTATACTATTCACTTCATGATTTAGAAGTTGCACTTAATTTTACATTATATAGTGAAAGATACTTACTTAATGAAGCAATGTATGATTCTGCAATGAGTTTAAAAGTTAAACTACATGATTTAGTTAATAGATCAAATGGATCATTCTTTACAGCGGATGGCTATATTACAATTGATGAATACATAAAGAAAATACAAATAAATGGAAATAAAAAAAGTCAAATAGTTAACTTTAATTTAGAAGATGTAGATGATAGATTTGCAAGAACAATAGTTAAAATATTTGCTCGTATGTTTATGAAATACACAAGAAGTCTTCAAAATAGAGCATCATTTCCAATACACATGATTTTAGAAGAAGCACATAGATATGTACTTGAAGGTGATGATAAACAATTATTTGGATACAATATATTTGAAAGAATTGCCAAAGAAGGTCGTAAATATGGACTTTTACTTGATATAATTACTCAAAGACCAACAGATTTAAATGAAAATGTTATAAGTCAATGTGCAAACTTTATAATATTTAAAATAAATCACCCAGCAGATCTTGAATATATTTCAAAAAGTGTACCTAATATGAGTGAAGATATAATTGAAAAACAAAAAACACTTCAAGCAGGAACTTGTGTAGCATTTGGAAGAATATTTAAAATTCCAATGATTGCTAAAATGGAAAGGGCAGATCCACCACCAACTAGTGCAAACTGTGAAGTATACAAGAATTGGATGGTAAGATTAAATAATAGTACAACAAATCAACAATAAAAAGGAGAGATAATTATGTATGATTTAGGACCAAATTTTAAAGTAGATATTACTAAAAGTAAAACCCCAGCATCATATGTATATAGGGGAAGCAGATATAGAATTAGTATATTATCTAATACTTTAATAAGGCTTGAATATAGTGAAACAGGTGAATTTAATGATTATCCTACTTTTTTTGCAAGCAATAGATCATTTGGTCAACCAAAAGTAACAGTTGAAGAAGATACAGAAATATTAATTATTAGAAATGATAAATTTATATTAGAATATCATAAAGAAAAACCATTTGTAGGAAACAAACTTGTACCAGATCAATTCTTTAAAGTAACAATTACTGATACAGAAAAAACTTGGTATTTTAATCATCCAGAAGCAAGAAATTTAAAAGGAACTGCTTATAGTTTAGATGATATGAAATCAAGTGTATCATTAGATAAAGGCTTGTTTTCATTAGATGGATTTACATCTTTTGATGATTCGAGAACACCTATATTAGATCAAAATGGTAATATTATCGCGCCAAACTATAAAAATATAGATACATACTTATTTGTTTATAATAATGACTTTGGAACAAGTTTAAGAGATTATTTTAGCCTAACATCTCTTCCACCACTAATTCCAAGATATGCTCTTGGTGTTTGGTGGGCTAAAAATGAAGAATATAGTGAAGAAGGGATACAAAAATTAGTAAATTCATTTAGAAAAGATGATATACCTTTTTCAGTACTTCTTTTAGGAAGTTATTCAAGAGTAAAAAATAAATATAGTGATATAAGTTTTTCGTTTAATAAAAGCATTTTTCCAAATTCACAAGCAATGCATAATTATTTAAATCAAAATCATATATTTTTAGGAACAAATATTAAAACAGAGGGAATACTTAGTGTAGAAGAAGAAAATCATAAAAATTTTACTAATATATATAAAATAGATCAAGATAAAAATATACCATTAAATGTTTATAATTCTAATTTAATGGATGCATTCTTAAAAGGAATTATTAATCCATATTTAGATAGTGGAGTAGATTTTCTATGGGTAGATGATAATAATAAAGATAATTCCCTTAGAAATTTTACTATGAATTATTACTTATTTAATAATTTTAATATTAATGAAAAAAGAAGACCACTTGTATTAAGTCGTAATTTTGGTATCGCGTCTCATAAATATTCAATATTATATTCAGGACAAACTAATATTAGTTGGAAAACACTTAGATTTTTACCATTCTTTAATGCTACTGCTGCAAACTTAGGAATATCTTTTTGGAGTCATGATATTGGTGGATATAAAGGTGGAACAGAAGATGCAGAACTTTATATTAGATATGTTCAATTAGGTGTATATAGTCCAATATTAAGACTAGCAAGTGAAGCAGGAAAGTATTACAAAAGAGAACCATGGAAATGGGATGCTAAGACTTTCAGTGTAGTAAAGGATTATTTAAATTTAAGACATCGTTTAATCCCTTATTTATACGCAGAGGCATATAAATATTCAACATTTGGTGCTCCATTAATACAACCACTATATTATAAATATCCAGAAACATATGATGAACCACTTTATAAAAATGAGTATTATTTTGGAAGTGAACTCTTTGTATCTCCAATTGTTACAGAAAAAGATACAGTAATGAGTAGAGTTGTTCATAGAATATTTTTACCAAATGGTACTTGGTATGAATTTAAAACAGGTAAAAAATTCACAGGTGGAAGACGTTATGTAACATTTTATAAAGATGAAGATTATCCAGTATTTGCAAGAATGGGTGCTATTATCCCTCTTGCAGTATTAGATGAAGATAATTTAAATGATACAACTCCACCTAAAACATTAGAAGTTCATATTTTCCCAGGTAGAAGTAATACATATAAATTATATGAAGATGATGGATATACAAATAAATATAAACAAGGTTTATATAAAATAACAGAAATAAATTATTATTATAAAGAAAATGATTTTTCAGTATCAATTGAACCAAAAGAAGGAAAAGAAGGGGTAATTCCTGAAAAAAGAAATTATGTTATTAGATTTAGAAATACTAAATATACAAAAGGTGTACAAGTATTTTGTGATGAAGTAAATGTTGAATTTAAGAGTTATGTAGAAGATAACGACTTTATAATAGAATTTAATGATGTTAATACAACTAGTAAAGTATTTGTATATTGTAAAGGTAATGATATTGAAATAGATGCATCTCGTGCAATAAATGAAGATTTAGAAAGTATCATTAGTGACTTAAATACTACAACAGAATTAAAAATTGAACTTGATAAAATATTATTTAGTGATATGCAAATTAAAGATAAAAGAATTGCTATTAGAAAGTTAGAGAAAAAAGGTTTATCTAAGTTATTTATTAGAATGTTTATAAAATTACTAGAATATATAGCAGAAGTATAAAATATTATTAACAAAATAATAAAAAGTAATAAACAAAATACAAGTTAAAATAGAAAATACTAATTTAATAGTTAGTATTTTTTTAATATTAATTTTATAATCTCCTAAAATACTTATAGATTGAAATATAATAGATAATCCACTAAAACATAATATAAATAATGTTATTAATAGTTTTATAATTAAATTTATATCAAGAAAAGAGGTGCTTACTATTCCATTAGTAAGTTCTAAAATACCAGAAATTATAGATAAAATAATAGGATTAATATTAATATATTTATTTAATAAATTACTAATGATTGTAAAAATAATTAAATTACCAAGTATTATAAATGAAGTATTAATACCTTTTAATATAGATGTCTTTATAACATCAAAAATACTTTTATCTTTTTTAATTATTTTATTTTTTAAAACACTAACTTTATTTTTTCTTAAATAAATACCAATTAATATATTATTTAAAAAACAAAATAAATATAAAATTAAACCAATTTTAAAATTATTATATAAACTAATTCCAATTGTTCCAATAACAAAAGATATTGATGGAAAATAAGTAAAACATAATATTTTATTAGCAGTTTCAATATTAATTTCATTATTATCTAGCATATCTTTTATATATACACTATTCGCAGGATGACTAGTTAAAATACTTAAAATAAAAATAATACTAGTAGATGAGTCTATATTAAAAAGTTTAGATATAAATTTACCAATAGTATTTTTTAAAAATATATGATAATCAAAATATATTAAGATATCACATAATATTATAAAAGGAAAAATAGATACAAAAACTTTATTAAAAAATAATATTGATGCATCTTTTGTAGATAAAATTACTAGTTTAATATTAAATATAAATATTATTAAAATTATTGTTAAAAATAAGTATTTGTATTTTTTCATAAGAATTTCCTATCTGTGATATAATATTATTGAGGAAAAAATTTTATGATAAAAAAAGTAATGAATTATATAAAAGAAGATTTTAAAAGAAATTATAGATTTTATTTAATTTTAGTTTTTATATTAGTATTATTTTCTATAAGATTTGATTATAATGTATATTCACCTGGTGCACTTGACGATTTAACTGATAGAATTAATGTAGAAAATGGATATAAATCTAGTGGAAGTTTTAATTTGACTTATGTAACATCTAGAATGGGAACTATTCCAAATATTATTTTATCTTATATTATACCATCATGGGATTTAATAGATTTAGATGATTTAAGAATAGAAAATGAAAAAGAAAGTGAAATAGAAGATAGAAATAAAATATATTTAAGAGAAACAAGTTATGATGCTGTGATTGCTGCTTTTGATGAAGCAAGTATTGAATATAATGTTGATAATATTAAAGTTACTGTTACATATGTTTTTGATATTGCTGATACTAATATTAAAGTAGGGGATATAATCAAAAGCGTTAATGGTAAAACAATTAATAATTATGAAGAGTTAAGTAATGAAGTTTCTAAATATAATGAGAATGATAAATTAAAGATAAATGTATTAAGAGATGATAAAATAATTGAATGTTATAGTGTATTAAAAAAAGAAGATGGTAGAGTAATTATAGGTGTAACTCTTGCAGAAATAAAAGATATAAGTACAAATCCAAAAGTTGATTTTATATTTAAAGATAATGAAAGTGGTTCATCAAGGGGACTTATGTGTGCTCTTGAAATCTATAATAGAATTACTGAATTTGATTTAACAAAAGGAAGAGTAATAGCAGGAACAGGTACAATTGATGAAAATGGTGTAGTTGGTCCAATTGGAGGAGTTAAATATAAACTTGCTGGTGCTGTTAAAAATAAAGCAGATATATTTATAGTACCTACTGAAAATTATGAAGAAGCAATGAAATTAAAGAAAGAAAATAATTATGATATTGAAATTATTGAAACAGATACATTACATAATGTTATAGAAAAATTAAAATAGAACTTTGAAAAAAAGTTTTATTTTTTTATAAAAAAAGTAGTGTTTTGATACCTTCATGGCTAATTATATATTAGAGGAGGTAAAACATGCTTTATAAAGATTACT
>CANRJN010000021.1 GCA_947630945.1 uncultured Bacilli bacterium
ATGAACTTGTTAAATATTTATTTTCTGCACTTCTTACTAAATTTTGTACCTCTGTTACAAATGTATTTTGTTTTGCACTTCTAAATAATTTAAGTACATTTGGTAACGCGATAATTACAAGTATTGCTAGTATTGCTATTACTGCAAGTAATTCTACTAATGTAAATCCTTTTTTATTTTTCATTTAGATTACCTCTTTTCTATTTTTACCACTTTATTATATCGTATATATATATATATCAAGAGGCACCTTACAAATTTTACGAATTAATTTTATCAATATCAACTTCAAAAATGATAAAAAAGGAATACAGAAATTTCTTTCTATTATTCCTTATATCTATATAAACACTTCCCCCACTAAGTGGTTGGTGGCTCTATAAGTATTTTATGGATTATATGTAATAAGTTTCATATTTTATTTAAAAACCGATATTTAGAAGGATGATTATATTAATAAATTACGGGATTATACCTATTATAATTTTATAGATAGTTAATTAAATTTATAACTATCTATAATATATTATTCAAATTTTATATTTGTTTTTAATTAATTTGTGGAAAAATTGTTAAATAAAAACTCTATTCATTACTGAATAAAGTTTTACTATTTATTTTACAACAATATTTACAATTTTGTTTACAACAACTATTTCTTTAACTATTTCTTTTCCTTCAATATGTTTAATTACATTTTCTTGTGCTTTTGCAAGGCGTAATAATTCTTCTTTTGGAGTATCCATATCAACTTCAATAGTTGCTCTTAACTTACCATTTACACTACATGCAACATTTACTTTATCAAATGTAATTTTATTTTCATCATATTCTGGGAAAGTACTTTCATAAAATGCAGGGCCAAGATTTAACATTTCATTTAATTCTTCTGTAATATGAGGCGCAATAGGATTTAATAAATGTAATATTGTTCTATAATCTTTTCTTGTAATACTTTCAAGTTTATCATATTCATTAGATAAAATCATTAAAGCAGAAACTGCTGTATTATAGTTCATTGTATTTATATCTTCTTCTACTTTCTTAATTGTTTTATTAATTAAAATTTCTAAATCTTTTGTATACTCTTCTTTGTCATTTACTTTATCTTTTAATCTATATATTTTATCTAAGAATCTTTTACATCCTTTAAGTCCATTTTCACTCCAAGATGCATCTTTTGCATAATCTCCAATAAACATTTCATATGTTCTTAGTGCATCAGCACCATAATTATTAATCATATCATCAGGATTTACAACATTACCTCTTGATTTACTCATTTTTTCACCATTTTCACCTAGTATCATACCATGAGATACACGTTTCTTAAATGGTTCTTCTGTTGGAACTAATCCTTTATCATATAGAAATTCATGCCAGAATCTTGCATAAAGTAAGTGTCTAGTAGCATGTTCCATACCACCATTATAATAATCTACCATTCCCCAATATTTAAGTGCTTCCATACTTGCAAAACATTTATCATTATGTGGATCCATAAATCTTAGATAGTACCAACTAGAACCTGCCCAGTTTGGCATTGTATCAGTTTCTCTTTTAGCATCATTTCCACACTTTGGACATTTACAATTTACCCAATCTGTAACATTTGCAAGAGGACTTTCTCCTGTTTCAGTTGGTTCATATGATGGAACATCTGGAAGAATTAAAGGAAGTTCTTCTTCTGGTACAGGAGCCCATCCACATTTTTCACAATAAATCATTGGTATTGGTTCACCCCAGAATCTTTGTCTACTAAAAATCCAATCTTGTAATCTATAATTTATTTTCTTTTTACCTACACCTTTTTCTTCTAGATAAGTAATCATTTTAGAAATTGCTTCTTTTTTATTAGTAATTCCATTGAACTTATCTGAATTAATCATTTTTCCATCTCCTGTATATGCTTCCTTAGTTGTATCTCCCCCCTCAATTACAGGAATAATTGGAATATTAAATTTAGTTGCAAATTCAAAGTCCCTCTCATCATGTGCAGGAACTGCCATAATAGCACCTGTTCCATAATTAGCAAGTACATAATCACTAATCCAAACTTCAATTTTCTTATCATTTACAGGATTTATTACTTCAAATCCATCTAATTTAACACCTGTTTTTTCACGAGTTAAATCAGTTCTTTCAATTTCAGTTTTAGATTTAGCATATTCTTGATATTTTTTTACTTCTTCTAAATTTTTAATTTTACTTTCATATTTTTCTAAATATTTATGTTCTGGTGACATAACCATAAAAGTTACACCATATAGAGTATCTGGTCTAGTTGTAAATACTTTTAATGTATCTTTTTCACCATCTATTTTAAAATCAACTTCTGCTCCTTCACTTTTACCTATCCAATTAATTTGAGCAGTTTTAATTTTATCCATAAAATCAGTTTTTTCAAGTCCTGCTAGTAGTTTTTCTGCATAATCACTCATTCTAAGCATCCATTGACTTTTTAATTTCTTTTCTGTTTTACTTCCACATCTTTCACAAATTCCACCCTCAGCATCTTCATTTGAAAGACCTGTTAGGCAATTAGGACACCAATTTATTTCTTTTTCTGCTTTATATGCTAGCCCTGACTTATAAAATTGTAAGAATTGCCATTGTGTCCATTTATAATATTCTGGATCAGTTGTAGAAAATTCACGAGACCAATCAAATGAAAAACCAAGTTTCATCATTTGATTTTTAAATACTTTTATACAATCTTTTACCATATTTGCAGGATATACATGATTTTTAATTGCATATTGTTCAGCAGGTGCACCAAAGGCATCAAATCCCATTGGGAATAATACATTATATCCTCTCATTCTTTTTATTCTAGCCATTGCATCAAGTGCAGTATAACTTCTAACATGACCTACATGAAGTCCACTACCACTAGGATATGGAAATTCTACAAGTAAATAATATTTCTCTTTTTTACTATTATTTTCTGCTTCAAAACATTTTGATTCTAGCCATCTTTTTTGCCATTTTTCTTCTATTTCTTTAAAATCATACATTTTCTTTTTCCTCCATTTTCTTAAAATATCTTCCTGCAATTTCATATAATGAATAAATTAATAACATTAATACTACAACACAAACTATTATTGAATAAATAAAATTATCTATATTTATTATAAGTGTACTTGTAAATGATATAATAAATGAATTAATTATTGATACAGCATTTAATATCTTTTTATAACTTACTTTTTTAGTATTTATACCATATCTTTCTATAAATATTCTAACTTCATCATTCTTTTTAAGTTTACTATATACTTTCCTTTTCTTATTAATAAATACGCTATAAACAATATAAAATAATAAGAACAAAAGGACAAAATCATATAGAAATGAAAATAATTTATTCATAAAAATCCTCCAAAATAAAAACTTTATAATTAAGGATGAGCAAGCCCACGGTACCACCTTATTTCATAAAGTTTTATGCATCTTTAATTCCATAACGCGGAATAACGTTATTTCTAAAAAAGCAAGTTCAATTATATTTAATTATTAGTTTTCACCTACCACTAACTCTCTTTTAATTAAAAAATTAATCTACTACTCTTTTCATCAATGAAATATGCTTAAATTATACAATATTTATTATTTAAATTCAACTATTTTATTAAGTTTATTTAATTTATCTTCCTTTATTATTTTCATAAATGTTAAATCCATTTTTTTCATCTACAAATGTTTTCATGTTTTTAATAAATTCTTTATTTTCTTCTGTAAGACCACCAATCATAATTACATTATTTCCATCAACACTTGTAAAATTCATACCTTTATCTTTTTCATAATCTATTACAGGCATTGATGAACATAATTGATTATATAAACTAGGTAATGTTTCATACAAGAATTTATTATCAATTTTAATTTTTTCACTCTGTATTATTTTTCTTTCACCTGTATGTTTATCTACTACTGTTAGATTATATTTAACACTTACATTATCAATAAATTCAATAGTTATACAAGTAGACGCATTTTTTTCTTTTGCTTCTTTATAAGTTTTTAAAAAGTCAATATTTTCATTTTTAATTGGTGGATAATATCTATATTCACCATCAATGTATTTGCACTCCCAATTAGCATGTTCTTTTTTAAATAATTCTGCTGCATCTTTATTTCTATATCCTACATATCCTTGTTTTTCTACTAATTCTTTTACTCTTCTCTCTCCTGCTTCTTTTATACCATTACCAAGTGCTTTAAAACCCTTTTTTATATCTTCTGCTGTTTCATTTGCCATATTTATCTACTCACTTCCAATAAATACATTAAATATTTCTTTATATTTATAAGCAAGTTTTGCATATTTTGAATCTATTTCTAATATATTAAGTTTAACTAATTCATCTATAAGCGTTGATACAGTATTTCTAGAAACACCAGATTCTTCTACTATTTCATTTTTAGTAAAAACTATTTGATGCATGATTGATGGCATAATTCTATATATTGCATTACTATTTAAAGTTTTTATTTTTTCCATATCTTTTTCATATATTTGCTTTATTCTATTTATTTTTGCAATATAATTATTACATTGATCTATTATACATTGTAAAAAGAATTTTATAAATCCTAATAAATTACCTTTCCTACTTTCGTTTAAATAATTTTGATAACTAGGTTTATATAATTCAATAACTTCTGATAAAAATAAAATTGGATCATCATTTGTAAGCATTGCTAATTGTATTGGTATAAGTGCACGACCTAATCTACCATTACCATCTCTATATGCATGAATAGTTTCAAATTGAGCATGAGAAATTGCTATATTAACAAATATTGGATCTATGAATGCATCATTCATATATTTAAATAAATTATCTAATAATATTGGAACTTCTTCTGGTATTGGTGGAACAAATATAGCCTCATTAATTGTACAACCTTTTGGTCCAATCCAATTTTGTATAGTTCTAATACATCCTGGTTCTTTTTCATTTCCTCTTACACTATCTAATAAAATTTTATGAATACTATTAACAAATTTTAAATCAATAGTTTTATTTGTTTTTAAATAATCTTTTGAATATTCTATTACCTTTTTTAAATTTTGAATTTCTAAATTATCATCTGTCTTTGGCATATATTTTAAATAAAACATTTCATCTTGTGATATTTGAGTTCCCTCAATTTGAGTAGATTTATAACTTTCATTTAATATAATTGAATTCAAAAAAAGACTTGAATCAAAACCACTATTTTCTAAGTATATTTTATATTCACCATATTTTTTATTAGCATCTGATATTAATTTTAATAATTCTTTATCTATTGTATATTCAATAGGCAATTTTTGTACTTTTATTGGTTCCATATAACCCACCATTTATATATCCTTTCTATAAAAAATATATCATATAACTTGGTTATTGTAAACAAAAAATGCACAATATTTTCGAATTATTGTGCATTTTTATGTTTTTTTAGTATAGTTTTGCACAATGATTGTGCATTTTTATAATAAATCACTTATTTTCTCTTCTAAATCAACTACTTCTACTGTTTTAACTGCTTCTTGTATTAATGGTTCAAAATCAAATTTACTCTCTTCTTCATAAATATGTTTTAAATTAGGATTAATAACAGGATGTTTTGGTACAAATACTGTACAACAATCTTCATATGGAAGTATTGATATATCATAAGTATCTATTTTTTTAGATATATCAATAATATCTAATTTATCAAATGAACAAAGAGGTCTTAGTATTGGATAATTTGTAACATCATTAACTGATAATATACTACTTAATGTTTGACTTGCAACTTGTCCTATACTCTCTCCATTAATAATAGCAAGACAATTATATCTTTTTGCTAATTTTTCAGCAATAGTATACATTTTTCTTCTCATTATTGTTATTAAATAAGAAGGATCTAAATTTTTATATATTGCCTCTTGTATTTTAGTAAAATTAACGACTAATAATTTACCCTTTGAATTATATTTTTCTAGTTTTCTTGCAAGACTTATTACTTTATTTCTTGCTTCTATACTTGTATGAGGTCTACTTTCAAAATATAAGTAATATAGTTCTACACCTCTTTTAATAGTAAGATATCCAGCAACAGGTGAATCAATTCCTCCACTTAACATTAAAAGTCCACGTCCAAGAGTACCAACAGGGTAGCCACCAAGGCCAGGAATACTAGTATTATAAATATATACTGCTTCTTTCCTTATTTCTACATTTAATATAGTATCTGGCATATGTACATCTACATTACAATCTATATTTTTAAGTATATGTGAACCTATTATATTATTCATATCCATTGATTTTATAGGATACGTTTTATCACTTCGTTTAGTTTCAACTTTAAATGTTTTAAAATCTAAATCTTTCATAATTTTAAGCGACATTTCTTTTATATTATTTTCACTTATATCTTCACTCATAAAAGCAACTACTATTTCATGAATACCAAATATATTTTTAAGATTTTCTACAATTAAATCAATATCTTCATCACTACTTGGTATTATAAACATTCTATAATAATCATCTACTATTTCAAAATCAAAATTAGAAAGTTTACTTAATATATTTTTTCTAAGTGTTCTAATAAAGAAATTTCTATTATCTTTTTTAGTAGTTAATTCGCCATATTTAATTAATATTACTTTTTTCACTTTAATAACAACTCATTCCATACTTTATCGAATATTTCTAAAAATTCTTGTATTTCACTCATAGTAGTTAAGTGAGATAAACTAACTCTAATAGATGTTGTTGATATATCTTTATTACCATTTGAAATTGCTTTTAATACTGTACTTTCTTCTAAACTAGAACAAGCAGTTGTAGTTGATACATAAACTTCATATTTTTCTAATGCATGTACAAAAGTTTCTGATTTTATTTTAAGTAAACTAAAATTAACTATTTGTGGTACACATAACTCATTAGAATTTATTTGAATTGGATATTTTGAAAGTCCTTTTAATAATTCACTTTTTAATTTTTCACATTTTTTAATATTAGTTTCTAATTTATCATTAATTAGTCTCATTGCTTTTGAAAAAGCAACTACAAGTGGTAGTGGTGGTGTTCCACCTCTAAATGGACAATTTTCAGTAGTACCATAAATTAATGTATCTATTTGTAAATCTCTTCTTTTATATAAAATTCCAATACCTTTTGGTGCATATATTTTATGTGATGAAAATGACGCTAGATCTAAATCACTTAAATAAAATCTAGTTTTACCAAGTGCTTGTGTTAAATCACTATGAAATATTACATTAGGGTTCTTTTTGTTAATAACTTGTCTAATAGTTTTAAGTGGTTGTTTGAAACCTGTTTCACTATTAACAGCACAAATACTTATAAGAATTGTATCTTTTCTTATTAATTCTTCTAAATGTTTTAAATCAATTTGTCCATTTGGAAGAATATTTACAAAATCAACTTCAAATCCAATATTACTTAAATAACCCATAACTTCTAAAACACTTTTATGTTCTAATTTAGATGTTATTATATGTTTACCTACTTTTGAATACTTAAATGCAACCCCTTTAATAGCAGTAGTATTGCTTTCACTTGCCCCACTTGTAAATATAATTTCTTTTGGATGACAATTTAATATACTTGCAATTTGATTAGTTGCTTGCATTAATAATTCTTTTGATTTTACACCAAGAGTATGAATAGAATTTGCATTTCCTATAAATTCTCTTGTAGTTTTGCAATATGAATCTAATACTCTTTCATCAACAGGAGTTGTTGCACTATAATCTAAATATATCATTTTACACCTCTATTTCTTGAATAACTGTAAGTATTACAGGTTTACACTCAGTCGTTTTGTATAAATATGCACCTACTTTTTCACGAATATCATTTCTTATTTTTACATAATCTGCATATTTATTATGAGTATTTTCTTTTATTACATCATTACTTATATTTCTTATTTCAGTAATTATATCCATGTTATCTTTTGCATAAATAAAACCTCTTGTAACAGTTTCTGGTCCTACTAGTAATTTCTTTTCTTTTTTAGATAATGTTGCTGATATTAATACAAGACCATTACTACTTAAAAGTTCTCTATCTTTAAGTACTACATCCCCAACATCTTCACTACTTTTACCATCAATTAATATATCATCAACAAATACTCTATCATAGTTTTCAATTAATTTACCATTTTCAAATGATACTATATTTCCATTTTCTTTTAATATAATATTTTCTTTTGGTACTCCAACTTTATATGCAAGATTTCCATTTTCTACTTGATATCTGTATTCTCCTTTAATAGGCATATAATATTTTGGATTAAATAATTTAATTAATAGCATTAAGTCTTCACTAGATGCATGATGTCTTACACTATTCTCTTTTGGAATTGACTCTATATTAACTCCTTTAATTGAAAGTTCATTCATAAGTTTTACAAGGACTTTTTCATATGCATCATAACTTGGTTCTGCAAAACATATTGTATCTCCTTTTACAAGACTTATAAATTTATCATGTCCACTTAAAATTCTATTAATATTTGAATATGGTGCTTCTCTATCATTACTAATTAAAATTACTGTATTAGATTCTTTTAAATCAGTTAAATTACCAATTATATTTGGGTCTATTTCTAAGTATCCATTTTTAGTACATAAAGATACTATTGTATGAAGTTCTTTTCCCATTATAACAACTTTTCTATTTTTACCTTTTAATGAGTTAAATATTTCTTGAATAGTATAAATATGTAATGGAAGTATAGTAAATATAATTCTATTTTTATTTCTTTCAACAACTTTTTTAAAGAAACTTTCTAATTTATGATTTGGACTTGTGTGTCCTTTCTTTTCTGAAAAAACACTTTCTGCCATTAAACATAAAACACCTTGTTTACCAATATATGCAAGTTTTCCTAAATCCATATCATAAAATCCATTCATAGTTGGATCTATTACAAAATCTGCCATATATATTATTGCTCCATCATCAGTATTTATAGAATATCCTAGTGTTTCTGGACTACTATGAGTTACACTAAATGGAAATACACTAAATGTTTTAAAATCTAGTTTTTTATGTGCTGTGATTACATGTAAATTTTTAATTTTAACATTTTCTTCTGAACACATGTATTCTATTATTTTACTTGTATAATTTGATGCATATACATGTAGATTAGGTAATGATGATAATATATCAGTAATTGCTCCCATATTTTCATGATGTGGATGTGTTATAAATAAACCAACTATGTCATTTTTATGTTCTATTAAATATGAAAAATCAGGTATTACATAATCAACCCCATACATTTTATCAGGAGCATATTTCATACCACAATCAAATATTAGTATTTTACCATCTATACTAACTGTATATAAATTCTTACCATTCTCATTTAAGCCACCTAAACTCATTATATTAATTTTGCTCATAAAATTCATCTCCTTCAAAATAAAAAGTTCAAATGCTATTAAGTATTTTAGCACAAAATCAAAAAAAATACTAGTCATAAGTGCTAGTATTTAAATTTTATTGCTTATTCATTTTTTTAACTAAATCATTTAGTTTATCTTTAAATATTTTATCTTCTTCACTATCAAATCCTCTATATACTACTTTTTTTATTAAATCTTTATTAAACATTGTTACATCATTTAAATTTATTAAACCATAAGGATAAACTACTGCAGAATAATCATATATTTCATTTGTATTTGCATCTTTTGTATAAAAACCTATAATCATATATTTTTCTTTTGAAAATCTTATATTAACAATACTACCAACTGGTAATAATTCATTATTATCCATATTAATTTACCTGTCTTTCTTTTTTAATAATATTATTTATATCTTTAAGTGCTTCAATAGATTCTTTTGTTTCTAAACCTTTATGTATTATGCTAGTTATGTTTGTATGATTAAATAATAAAATTAAGTCTGGATTAATAAATCCTTCTGGATAAGGAAGTGCTATATAATCATATATTTTTTCCTTTTTTCCATTTGCTGCATAACCTACTATAACTACTTTTTTATTGGTATCTTTTGTTAAAACAACACTTCCAATTGGTAACAATAAATTATTCATTATTTTCCTCCTTATTTTTTTTATTTAACCACATTAAATCTTCATAAAAGTCTTTACTTTCTTCATCAAAATAACCTTTAAAAATCGTTTCTATTATATCACTATTGTTAAATACTAACAAATTATTACTATTTACAAATCCATATGGATGAACACAACCACAATAGTCATACTTTTCTTTATCTTTATCTATTTGATTTACTCCAATTATCATAATTTTATCATTTACTCCGTTAAGTTTAACAATACTACCTAATGGTAACAATTTATCACTCATACTTTCCTCCTATACTAATCTGAAAATGCAGATTTTATATTATCCCAAAGTCCACTAAAATCTAATTCAAGACCAACATCAAATCCAATTCCTGCTGCTAAACCAATATTTGCTCTTAATTTTCCATCCATAAATCCAATATCTAGTTGAGCCCCTACACCTATTTTAACACTACCAGCAACTTTTCCTTCAACACCTAATACATTTACACTTCCACCAGCAGATGCTTTTACTAAATCTGCACCTGCATTAAGTTGAACCCCCAACTCTGTATGCGTTTTACCATCTATGTCTTTATAAATTCCTGCTCCTGCTCGTGCTTTAGCATATGCTTCCAATACACTAACATTTCCATCAACACTAGCACTAATTATTTCTTGACCAGATTCAGTAGTCCAAATAGGTATATCTACACTACCATTTGCATTAAAAACTCCAACTTGCAATGCAGCATCTATATAAGCATGATCTATACCTACTGCTGCCCTTCCATAAGTTCTTCCATATAATACTCCAGCACTACCATTAGCCGTTCCTATTCCTAAATCTAAAGTAGCAGGATCATCAAAATTATCATACACAGAAGCATTTTTAGCCCATAAAGTTTTAGTGTAGAGTTGTGTATCAGCATATTTAACTTTTTGACCAAAAATATCTTTATCATCACCTTTATCTAAAAGAGGCCTAATACCTTTTGAAGCAAAATATCTGTTTATTTGACCTGCTTTTATATTTAAACTTCTATTTAAATTTCCTAAGCTTTCACCAATAATTGGTATATTTCTTGTCATACTATTTATAGCTCTAGTTTTTTCATGACCCTTATATTTAATACCAATATCACCATTTCTATCAAATACTCCAAATAAAAAATCTAAATCTTGGTTATTTTGAACTCCAAACCAACTAGAATAAGTATTATCTTCAATAAATGTTTGATTATTTATCCTTTTACTTGTTTCATCTTCCCCAAATTCTTCATAATTATAATTTAAATTATTATCTATTTGGTTAAAAAGCATTATTAAATTTGGATCTAATTTAATTAATAAATCTGTTGTTTTATTTATTCTATTATACAATCCTTGTAAATTTTCTTTAATTTTATTACTTTCACTTTTATGCAATGAAGGGTCAAAATTTGCTTCACTAGCAATACTCATATCTATTCCATTAAAAGAATTTATTAAATCATTAGATGAATCAATAGCCTTCTCATTATATTTTAAACCACAATATATTTTTTCAGGATTAATATTTATATCATTTGAATTACTATTCATAGAATCACCTATTAAATCTATCATTTCTATATCCTCTTGGATATGTAACATTATTTGAAACAGAAGACTTTTTAGAGAAATTGTAAGAAATTGCTCTTGCTTTTTCTAATCTTATCTTTTCTTCGTCTATTTTTCTTCTTAATTCTTGTATACGTGTATTACAAATTTGCTTTGACTGATTGGCAGCAGATTTTATTTTTTCACAGCTTTCTATATCCAACACCAATATTCCATCATCATATGTTTTATTTGAAACTACACTATTTTCATCTAAATTATTTTTACAATTTTTTAAATTATTACTTAAATTTTCACAAGAAGCAACAACTTTATCAAGTTGACCTGTTAATTTTTCAAATTTAGTAATTTTATTTTGCCAATTAATTATATTATCATTCATTTTAACACCTAATATTACAGAGTAATTTTAGCATATATATATATATATCAAGCACAAACAAAAAGAAAGTTAATTAACTCTCTTCAATAAAATTTTTACTTTTATGTGGTTCATCAAATAATAAACCTGGATAATTCTGTTGCCTTAATGCTTCATATACCATAATAGCAACAGTATTTGATACATTTAGTGCTCTTACATTATCAGTCATTGGCATTCTCATGCATCTATCTATATATGGTTTTAATATTTTTGGTGGTATTCCAGTACTTTCTTTTCCAAAAAAGAAATAATAATTTTTATCTTTATCACTATAATCAAAACTTGTATGTGGTTTATGTCCATATCTTGTTAAAAAATAATATTCACCTTTATTTTTGTCAAAAAATTCATCAATATTTTCATAAACAGTATAATTACATTTATCTATATAATTAACACCACATCTTTTAATATATTTGTCTTCTAAACTAAATCCAAGTGGTTTAATTAAATGTAACTTTGAATTAGTTGCAACACAAGTTCTCATAATATTACCAGTATTTGCTGGTATTTCTGGTTCATATAAAACAATATTTATCATAAAATTTCAACTACAACACTTATTGTATTCCTTTTCTTTGTTTATTTCTTGTTATCTAGTCCAATTTATTCCGTTTAAAAATTCTTTTTCTTCTTCAGTTAAATTCAACTCTTCTTTTGTATCTGAATTTTTATTAACCATAAATGTTTCATTAATTAAATTTCCATTTTCATCATATTCTCTAATAATAGCATGTGTTGCTACTTCTTTTTCAACAATGTTATTATTATCATCTAAATAAACTATTTCATTTTTTTCATTCATTTAACATTCACCTTTTTCTTATCAATATTTTACAATATCTTTTAATGTTTGTAAAGAAAATATCTGTAAAAATAACTAAGGCATAAATCAAATAAACCTTAGTTATTTTTTTATAATTTTATTTGTTGATTAGTTAAACTATCTTTTTTTTTAATAGATCCTTCATCATATTCTATTACAGCAACATTCATTTTTAATTCATTTGTAAGAATTTCTTTAACTTTATTTAAATAATCACTTATATACATTTGCCTATCCATATATTTTTGTCTTAATTCATCTGTACTTAAATCTTTAACATAAGGATAAAATCTTTCACCAATTACTAATGAATCATTACTTGCATAAAATGAATATGAAGAAGATGGACCAAAATTTAAATTTATATTTGTACTATTTTTGCCATCTACATTTTCAAATATTAATTTTTTAAATGTATCATTAATAAATTTATCAACTTCATCATCAAATTCATATTTTTTATTTTTAATTCTATTTACTAAAAACTCATGCTCTTCTTTTGATAATCTTTCTATATAAATATTATTTCTTATATAAAAGTAATTTAATTTTCCAATAGATAAATATTGATATAAATCCATATCATCTTCACTTATTGTAGGAAATTCATATATAGTAGAATTTTTAAGAGTATCATCACTTCTTTTAATTGAGGTATGCTTTATTAGATAATCATATAAGAAACTTGAATATAAAGAATATTCAGCAAGATAAACTTTTTTACCATTATCATCAAATTTTGATAAATCAAAATCGCTTACTACTGGAAATCTTGTATTATAAAAATTCTCATCTATTAATTTCATAATAATCCTCCTTTTTTAATTATAACATATTTATCTAGTAATATCTAAATAATTTTTTATAAAATTTTCTCTTAAAGTACCAGATAAACTATTTTTAATTATATTAAACTTTTTTTCTGATAACTTTATCTCTTAATTTATAATTTCTGAATTAAATGATACATCAATAAATTCTCAGATTGAATATTTATCTGTTCACCTTCAATAGTTTAAGTGGAACTAATATTACTAGTTTTTTCAACAATTTTAGAAGATTGAATTTCAAAATTATCAACATGTAAATCTTCAAATTTTACTAAATATTCACGTCCCCATGAAATAATTATAAATCCATCTTCTTGCATACCTATAATTGTAGTTGCATGTCCTCCGCCTTCTTTCCAATTATAAGTTGAAATGTTTTCTAAACCATCCATATTATAGAAAGTTAATTTTGAAGTTTTATAATTATATGTTTTTTGTCCATTTTCTTCTTTAACTACATCAGCTTTACTAAATTCATCTAATGAAACTATTTCTCCATTTGCTAATTTATATTTAACAAGTTCTTTTAATCTTTCTATATCTAATTCACTATCACTAACTCTATTATTTTTAGTTATATTATTAGATATAAGTGTTAGACCTTTACTTTCTAAATATGATTTTGCATTTTCAGTATATCCAAACCTTCCAGACATATAAACTTGTTCATTATCATTTGCTAGTCTAAAATTACCTGTTTTTGAATTTTTAACAATTGATATTACACGCTTTCCTGTTGAATCTAATTCAAATATTTTTCCACCATTTTCTTTTGAATTTGCAGATATATACATATCTAAAAGTAGTGTTTTAGAATTTAATATTTGTTCACCATTTACAGTTATATACATTGAAAATCCAAATTTCTCTTCAAATTTTGTAGGATTATCCATGAAAGTTGCAAATATTACATTTGATAAATCGGCATAAGAACATGCACCTGCATACTTATCAATTACTTCTGTTATTGTTTGAATGATTGTACTTTGTTCCATATTATATTTAGTAGTTATATAGTCACACATTTTATCAAAACTATCTTGATAAGCAGGATCCGTGGTTTTTCCAACATATCTTTCTTTTTCAACCATTTCTCCATTTTCTTCTACTTTTATTTTTTCTTTTATTAAATAAGATGATTCTTCATTTGTTCTTTGATTTCTATTAATAGAAGAAATATGCTGATCAGTACCTAATGTTGTACTACGATTGTTTCCTCTTAAATTATTAAACCAAGTTTGATATTTTGTTTGTAATTGTTTAAATGATTCATTAAATATTTCGCTATTAGAGTAATCAATACTAAGAGTACTTCCATCTTTAATAATTCTACCAATATATCCATGTTTATCTACATTACTTTCACCTAATAATTCATTTGCAATAGTATCTTTTAAACTAGTATCTCCACTTATATAACTTGATAATACATCAGTTTCTGAATATATTACTTTACCATTTACTTCATATACATATAAATCTAAATTTCCAACTTTTACATTACTACTCTTTGTTTCAATATTTATTTGACTTCCATTACTTCTCGTTAATGTAGTTTTTATTCCGCCAAATCTTTCATCATTAAATAGAAATTCTTGTAATACTTTTGAATTATTTGTAAGTTTATACATATCAAATAATTGTTGATTTGTTACATATTTTGAATATTGTTCACAATTAGATTCTTTTGCAAAGAATTCATTAAATTGTTCATTACTAATGCTTTTAAATACTTCGTCATAATTACCTATAATTTTAGAGAGTGTATCAATATTAGTGTTATTTAAATCTATGCCTTTAATTATTTTTTCTTTTATATAAGATCGTAAATTATTTAATTTGTTAATTCTTTCATCATTTGCAGAATTAACAAATTCAGTTAACATGTCTTTTGATAAAAATTTAGAAATTCTAAAATATTCATCATAATCTAAAAGTTTTTCTACAGATGATGGTTCTTTTATTAATTTTAATATTTCATCTTCATATACAATTTTACTCAATAATTTATCATTTTTTATATTTTTAATAACTTCATCTACATTTATATTGTAATTAACTAATTTTCTAAATATTTTATAACTATTCTTTCCAATCCATGATGAATCATTATTATAAATTAATTTTAAAAATGTTTCAGTTGTTAATTTATCAATTTCAATATTTCCATTTTCTTTATTAGTTCTAATTTCAAATAATTTTTGCAATTTTGAAGTATCCATACTTGAAGATACATTATTTAATAGACTACTAAACTTATCACTATATATAGATAATGAATCTAATACTTCTATTTGTTCTTCTTCTGTCATACCATCAAAAACTGTTTTCAATTGTTCATCAGATAAAATATTAGTCATACTACTAGTATTGTAATTTAAAATATTTTGTAAGTTTTTATAAATTTGACTATTTGATAAATCAAGTTTAAGTACAATTTCTGATACTCTTGATTTTGATAATTGATTAAGTGCACCTTCAAATAAATTATTTTGTGAATTACTAATATAATCTATTATTTGTTCGTTTGATAAGTTTTCCATGAATAATTGTTTATTAATATCTGTTCTTTGTAAATATTCATTTATTTGTGATACATTTAAAGTTTTTATAACTGATGCAATATCAGAATGTGATTTTAAATAGAAATCTAGTTCTAATTCATGATATTTCTGTTTTATCTCATTTGTCTCTTTTTCAGTAGAATTTCTTTGCTTTATTGTTTCAAGTAAATGATTTTCATTATATTCTTTATCTAATTTATAATATAAATCTTTTAATTCTTCATATTTATCCTTTAATAATTGATATTGTGTTAATTCTTCTTTTGTTAATATGTCAGTTCTTATTCCATTTTCAGTTAATTCAGTTAAAATTTCTTCTTTTATATCAGTGCTAGAAGATAATGAAGGGTTGATAGTATTTGAAGGATCAATTTCTTTTAAACTAGATGAACTATTAATTTGTGATGTACTAACATCACTAGTTTTTTCAATAATCTTAGCAGATATAATTTCAAAATTATCAGCATGTAAATCTTCAAATTTTATTAAATGTTCATGTCCCCATGAAATAACTCTAAATCCATCTTCCTGTACTCCTATAATTGTAGTGATATGTCCTCCACCCTCATCCCAATTATAAGTTGAAGTATTTGATCCATTATCCATACTATAGAAATTTAATTTTGAAGTTTTATAATTATATGTTTCTTGTCCATTTTGATCTTTAATTACATCAGCATTACTATATTCAAATAATGAAACTATTTCACCATTTGCCAATTTATATTTAACAAGTTCTTTTATTCTTTCTATATCTAATTCGCTATCAATAATTCCTTCATTATTAGTTAGTCTATTAGATACAAGTGTAAGGTCTTTACTTTCTAAATATGATTTTGCATTTTCACTGCGCCCATATCTTCCAGACATATAAACTTGTTCATTTGAATTTGCTAATCTTTCATCTGTTGCTGCATTTTCATCTTTAACAGTTGATATTACACGTTTTCCTGATGAATCTAATTCAAATATTTTTCCTCCATTTTCTTTTAAATTCGCAGATATGTACATATCTAAAAGTAATGTTTTAGAATTTAATGTCTGTTTACCATTTACTGTTATGTACATTGGAAAACCAAATCTTTCCTCAAATTTTACAGGATTATCCATGAAAGTTGCAAATATTGCATTTGATAAATCAGCATAAGAACATGCACCTTTTTGATGATCAATTATTTCTGTTACTGTTGTAACAAATGTCTCTGCATCCATTTTATATTTATTAGATATAATGTTATATATTTGGGCAAAACTATCATCAACAGTAATATGTTGGTCTGTACCTAATGTTGTACTACGATCATTTCCTCTTAAATTATTAAACCAAGTTTGGTATTTTGTTAATATTGGTTTAAATGATTCATAAAACATTTCATCATTAGAATAATCAACGCTTAAAATATTTTCTTCTTTAATAATTCTACCAATATATCCATGTGAATCTATATTAGTTTCGTATAATAAATCATTTACAATAGTATTTTTTAGATTTGTATCTCCACTTATATAACTTGATAATATATCTGTTTCTGAATATAATATATTACCATTTATTTCATATACATATAAATTTAAATTTCCAACTTTAACATTACTCTTCGTTTCAATATTTATTTGACTTCCATTACTTCTTGTTAATGTAGTTTTTATTCCACCAAATCTTGAATTATTAAATAGGAAATCTCGTAAAGCAATAGAATTATGTGTAACCTCTAACAAATCAAATATATCTTGATTTGTTAAATATTTAGAATATTTTTGATAATTTTCTTCATTTGTAAAGAATTCTATTGGATCTTGTAAATGATGATCTAGTATTTCACGACATATGTCTGCAAGTTTTGATTCCGATAAATTTTCAAGCATATTTTTAATTAAATCATCTTGTGTAATATTTTCAACTAAACTAATCAACTGTTCATTACTTAAATTATTAAATAATTGTGGTTTACTATTAAATAAATTTGTTAATTTTAATATATTTGATTCACTAGAAATATTTAAATTTTGAAATAATTCTTCAGGCGTTATCATATTTGAATCTAATAATTCTAATAATTGACTTTCTGTAAATAAATCATACATATTATCAATATTTAACAATTGTCTTATATTTAACTCTCTAACATCAATATTTTCAAATAAATTTCTAAAAACATCTTCATCTGAAAAATATCCAGGAGATAAGAAACTCTTAACATCTTCATTATACATACTTTCAAAAAGTCTTACAAATTCTTCTGTTGATAATTCTTTTAATTTTGACGCTAATAAATCATCACTATTAAATGATTTTAAAAATGAATAATCAAAATCGTTATTAATTATTTGTGATAATTGTTCTCTACTTAATAATTCTAAGAAATCTTCTCCATTTAATATATAATACATTATGTTTTTATTATTAATTTTTTCAAAATTTATTTTATTTATAAAATTTCTTTGCTCTTCTGTATAATTTGCACGTGGAATAAACCAATCATCAAATATTTTGCTTATGCTTGCATCATCTAATGAATTAATTAATTCTGTTATTTCTTCACTTGTCATTTCAGTCATTCTAGTTCTAAAATCACTTAACTCTGATTCTGTATAATTACTTATCTTTTGATTTATAGTTTCTGGATTAATTGATATTTTGCTCTCGTTAGTATATATTTCTTGTATATCATCAGTATTTGAAACTTCTAGAAAAGAAGAATCAATTTTTCCATCAGTAAATATTGAATCTGATTTTTGAGATTCTAATAAACGTAATTTCAAATCATAATGATTAGATGTTTCTATATCCATCTTTCTTATTGAATCAGTAAATAAATCATATCCTCTTTCAGTAATTGAATCAAAATTTCTTACAATACTTTCAAATCTTGAAAAATCTTTATATCCTGTTATTTCATTAGAAGAATTTAATAATTGAGATATTTCTTCTATTAAATTACTACGATAACTAGAAGTATTATATTTTCTAAATACATCATATAAAGAACTTTCTAATTTGCGTAATGATCTTTGTAATTCATAAAAATCAAATTCATGTTCTAATGACTCTAATGATAAATATTCATCATAGAAATTATTAATGATTATTTGTTCATCATAACTTAATTTAGATGCATCTATACCAAATTGTTCTAAATCACTTAATATATGATATTCATTAAGAATATGATACTCATTTTTAGATATTATAGTATTTTCAATAGTTTGTCTTTCTTTTAATATTTCTAAAAATTCTATATAAGATTTTTGAAGTAGTATTCTATGTTCTAAGATTGTTTCTTGAGACTTTCTTACAAAATCAATATTTCCGCGAAATACCTCATCTAAATTACCTTCTCTTAATAAAGAATATAATTCACTATGAAGTTCATCAAATTTCATATTCTCACTATAATTTAATAAATTATTTACTTTACTTCTCCAATAAGAAATCTGATCATTTATTGAATATAATCTATTTTTTAAAGATTTTGTTGATTCATCTAAATTACCTAAAACTTTTCCCCTCTTAGATCTTAATGACTCTTGTAACTCTTCACCATAGCGTATCAATATATCTAAATTTTTACCATTATCTAATTTATTTATATAATCTGGATCAATACTAGATAATTTTTCATGTGTTTCAGAATTTAATTCTTCTGATTTTAATCTTTGAAGTATTCTATCACCAATTTTTTCATTACCTTTTAATACAGTTTTAAGTGAAGCAGCATCTAAATTATTAATAACTTCTGTTAATTTATCTAAACTTAATTCTTCTAGTAATAAATTACTATCTATATATGGAGATATTTGTACAATCTGACTAATATCGGCATATTTTAATATATTATGTTTACTTTGCGAGTTACCATTAAAATATTCAATTAATAATTTTGAGTCTATTTTCCTTACATTTTCTTCTAAATTAATACCATTGTCTAGAATATTTCTAACACCTTCAATATTTTGAGTTGAAATTCCATTTATTTTATTATTAAAATCTGGATCATATTTTAAAATTTTATTTAATGTTTCTTCTGTTAATTTTGATGGATCAAAATTATTGTTTTCTGTATTTCTGTGTAAAGTTAATAAATCATTTAAAATATTGTTATTTACTAATTTTTCTAATGTATGTTCTGATAAATTATTTATAACTTCATTAAAATTATTTCCATACTGTGACATCAAAACAGGTAAAATATCAAATGATAATCCATCTGCGTTTTCTAATAAACTAATTTGTTCATCTACCCTTAAATATTGCAATAACTCATATTTTGCATCAGTATTATTGATAAAATAATCTATAAGTTGATCTTTTTGCATGTTCTTTAATATTTCTTCTACATTACCATTTTTTATGGCATCTTCAATAATATCACTAACTGTTTGAGTAACTTCAACTTGACTTTGTATATTTGTATTATCTACTCTTGGATTAATTTTAATATTTAATTTTTCAAGTTTACTAGCAGTATCTTCACTTATTTTTCCATCCAATTCAGTTATTAATTTTTCTCTTATTCCTGAATATGTATCAGATTTTGAATCCATATTTGTTGTAAATATTTTGGCTAATGCGCTATCACTTAGTTTATCTATTGCTTTTGCTAGAGTCTCTATTTGGTCTTCTGTTGTTAATTTACTTAATAATAATTTTGCACTATCTACATTTTCTAATACTTCTGCTAATTGCTCTGAATTCATTTGCTGTAATTGATTTATTCTACCTGATATATTTGTTTCTTCTAAAAAATGTTTTAAAGTATCAGTTTCCGATAACTCTGTTATATTTTTAATTTCACCACTATTTTCAAAATTATTTGAAGGACTTAAATTAGTATCTGATTGTTGTGTACTTATATTCTTTGGATTTGGTATTCCAGCAGTTACTTTATCTAATTCTTCAAGAGTTAATTCTCCTTCTGATTCTTGT